>JBCBFV010000284.1:0-2818 GCA_038527425.1 Pseudomonadota bacterium | reverse complement strand
ACAGCGGCTTCTTGGACCCTACTATGGCCCTACTAGTTCTACTCCTGTGCCTCGAACCCTTTGGTTTCGCAAGCCATTCTCGCGGGGACCCGCTAACTACGAATGACGTGCTCTACCAGCTGAGCTACAGCGGCCCCTGGGCATGACTGCCCGGTGGTGCCGGGCGTTTAGCGAAGAATCGCGCGGGCCAAAAGACCTAATTTTTGCCAGCGCCCACCGCAGAGCTTTCGACGATCTCAGCATCAACAACTTCAGGCGCAGGCAAGGCAGTTGCATCTTCGTCTGCGGCCTCGATTTCTGGCTCGTCACCGCCCGCGATCATCGGCAACATCTTGGCCGCCGCGCTGCTTTGAACTTCGGCCGCAGGAGGGCGTTTCCAGCTCAGCGTATCGAAGGCCCCGCAATTGTCGCAGGTCGGATCCCATGTGGCATGGATCTCGCCGCACAGGTCACAGATCCAAGCTGGATCGCGCGGTGCGGAGATCGCCTGGGTCAGCCAGCCACGCACGACCTCCTCGCTCGCCCCTTCGCCGCGGGCGATGGCAGCCATGATCGTGAGGGAACGCATCGTCGGGTCTTTCTCAGGCAGATCGCCCATGGCACGGCGCGCCTCCGGAAAATCCTCAGCCGAGATGTAGAGCTCCGCCATGACCATCTTGCTCTCAGGATGGTCGGGCTTCGTGCGGATGAAGGTCTTAAAGCGTTTGATGCGCTCAGGAACGCTCTCATCAGGCGCAATCGCGGCAAAGGCCGCCGCGAGCTCCGGATGAGGCTGTGACGTCCAAGCCGCCTTCAGCACCTTCGTTGCTGGACGCGGGGAGCCCTGTTCGACATAGGCCTGCGAGGCCATCACAGCCGCCGGGATCAGCTCGGGCGAGAGGCGGTTGGCCTCGATAGCGAGCTTTTGGGCTTCATCGACCTTGCCCTCGGTGCGCATTGTGCGGGCTTCCGACAACGCCAAGACGGCATCACGGCGCTTGTGCAGATCGCGCGGCATGGAGCCGTGCTTGAGCTTGGCGCCAATCGTTTTGCGGGCACCGGCCCAATCCTTCTCACCCGCCTGGAGCTTGAGCAGGGTGTCCTGCGTCTCCACATGTTTCGGCTTCAGCGCAAAGGCGTTCTCGGCAAGTTTGAGAGAGGTTTCCGTGTCCCCATCAGACAGCTTTTGTTTCAGCAGGCCATGGACACCGACAAAGCGCGTCTTGTCGTCCTGCAGGAGGCGCTTGTAGACTTCTTCAGCCTTCTTGCGATCGCCGGTCATCTCGGCGGCCTGAGCCGTCACGAGGTTCGTCAGCTCGGGCCGGTTCAGGTGACGCTCGGCCTTCGCGGCCTTTGCCATGGCAAGCTTGCCTTCACCTGACGCCAGCGCCATCAGACCCTCGGACAGCGCCTCAAAACCCTTCCGCTCACGGTTGCGGTCGAAGTAGCGGGAGATTGCGGTCTCGTCCCCGTTGATGAAGCGCAGCGTGGCGATCAGCAGGCCCGCGAGCTTGAAGAACACCCAGGTCAGAGCGACGAATAGCACCAATCCCACGATGAATTGGATGGGCGAGATGCTGAACTCCGTCGCGGCGTTCATAGCCGTGCCCGGCACCTGCACGGTGACGCCGCCCTCGAGGTTGAGGATCGCACCAGCCACCAAGGTCGTCACAGCCACGAGACCAACGAAGACCAGTACTTTCAAAAGAGACCAAAGCATGGGTGGCGTCCTTAATTGGATGTTTGTTGTTCAGTGAGCGCGTCCGCTGCTGCGAACGCGTCGATCCGAGCCTGAGCCGAAGCGATCCAAGGGCCAAGCACATCGCCGCCCGACGCGGGCAGCGTGTCAGCCTCGGCAATGGCGTCTTGCAGACGGCCTTCGGTCAGAGCGGCTTCAATACGGCTCAGAATTGCATTCGGGCTGTCGCCCTCTTGCGGCTCAAGGCTGCGCACACCGAACTGGTTTCGGAAAAAGTTTCCAAGAGTGTTTTCGTCGCCCGCGTTCTCTTGGCGCATGGCCGCGAGGGCTGTGCGGGCCGCTTCGGGATAGCTCTCCTGAAGGCTCGCCAGCGTGGCGACACCTTCTGCGGCATTGTCACTGAGGGCAGCCGGAATTTCAGCGCCAGACAGTGACGCGAACTCGGAAAGCGTAGCATCGAAGGGCACGCCGCTATCAAGGGCGGCAAGCACGCGGGACAGCGCCGCGCGGCGCGCTGCAGCTGCAGCAGCATCGGCTGCATTCTGCTCCAAGATCGTGGCCTCGTCGCGGGCCGCATCAATCTGGCGCTGAGCCTCTTCAGAGACGGACGCGATTTCAGCGCGCAGGGCATTCAGTTCGGCCTCAACAGCCTCGGAGTTATCCAGTGACGACAGATCGACAATGGGCCGCTCTTCAAGTGCCGTGAGGCGGTCGCTCAACGCCGTCAGCTCAGCGGCCTGAGCGGCGGAAGCCTGCGTAATCCCTTCGAGGCGCGCGAGCCCTTCTTCGATCTGCGCGGCCAGAGCCGCTACGCCTTCGTTGTCGGCTTTGCGATCCAAAACGTCACGAATCTCACTGTCAGCGGTGGCGAGCGCATCTGTCACCGCGCTGTCAGCTGTGATGGGCCAGCCGTTGGGCACGATCTGAGCGACAACAAAACCAAGAACAGCGGCCAACACGCCGCCAAGCAGCGTCGACATACCGCCAGCCCTTTGCGGCGCGGGAGCAGCGGCTGGTTCAGGGGCAGGTGTTTCGTCGGCGGGGGTCTCATCGGAACCTTCGTCCGTGGTCGCCTCGTCCGAGGTATCTTCTTCCGAAGCAAGCTCCGCGGCTTCGGCTTCGGCTTCGGCTTCGGCTTCG
>JBCBFV010000283.1:0-2825 GCA_038527425.1 Pseudomonadota bacterium | reverse complement strand
CAGAAGCGACCAGTAGAAGAAGCCGTTGAGGTTCACCCCTTGCTCGATGGCATCGAGCGACGCGTCGAGGTGGGCGTCCACAAAGCCCTGCCGCTCGGGGTCGTAGACGGCGCCGTTTTCGACTTCGTCGCCCCAGGCCATGCCGTTCTCGGTGACCATGATGGGCAGATCGCCCACATAGTTGTCTTTGAGACGGGTCAGGAACCCGGTGAGGCCTTCGGGATAGATCTCCCAATCCATCTGCGTACGGGGCAGGTCGCCGCGCGACGCCGTGAACGAGGGCCAGGGCTCGGACGGGGCATCCACGTAAAGCGTGCGCGAATAGTAGTTCACACCCAGCCAATCGAGGGGCTGGTTGATCTCCTTGAGGTCGTCTTCCCAGCCCTTAGGCATGTGCGGCCCAAGGCCTTCAAGCACGAGGTCAGGATACTGGCCCTTGGTGATCGCCTCGATGAACCAACGGTTATAGATCGCGTCCGAACGCGCCGCGGCGGCGGCGTCTGCGGGGCGGTCGGTGGCCGAGGCCATATGCTCAAAGTTCAGCACGATCCCGAGGTTTTTCTGCCCCATCTCGCGCAGGCGCGTCATGGCACTGCCGTGAGAGGCCATGATGTGGTGCATCGCCCTCGCAGCGGCGCGGATGTCGGAGATGCCGGGCGCGTGGCGGCCGATGAAGTGGCCCAGCCAAGCGACACACCAAGGCTCGTTGATGGTGGCGATGGAGGTTGTGCGGTCGCCGATGCGGTTGGCGACGACTTCCACGTAATCTGCAAACCATTTGGGGATATCGGCATTTGTCCATCCGCCGATGTCGGACAGGGCGGCGGGAAGCTCCCAGTGATAGAGCGTCAGATGCGGCTCAAGCCCGCGCTCGAGGATGGCGTCCACGAGGCGGTCATAGAAGTCGAGGCCCTCGGCGTTCACGGCACCGATACCTTCAGGCATGACGCGGGACCACGAGGCCGAGAACCGGTAGGCGTCAAAGCCGCCATCTTTCAGGATATCGAGATCTTCTTCGTAGCGGTGATAGTGATCGCATGCGTAGGCGCCGTCCTCGGCACGAATGACGTTGCCGCCAACCGCGGCCCAGGTGTCCCAGTGGCACGGGCCCGCGCCGCCATGGGCGTGACCTTCGATCTGATAGGCTGCGGTCGCGGCACCGAAACGGAAGCCTGCGGGAAAGTCTGCGCGGGAGCGCCTCTGCATTTCTTCTATCCTTTTAGGGGCTTAGTCGGCCGCGTTTACTGCGCCGCCTGAGCTTGTCTGGCTGGTCCGGTGGAGCGTCCCAAGACGAGGGGCGCTTCCAGAAGACGGGTGGGCAGCTCGTTACCGGGCTGCGCAATCTGATCGAGGAGGAGCTGTGCGGCGATGCGACCGGCCTCTCGCACAGAGGATCTGGTAGCCGTGAAAACCGGCACTTCGCCGCCGTTTCTCAAGTAGCTGAGATCATCGTCGTGGGTGATGACCGAGACGTCCGCGCCGAGCGTCATGCCCATCTCCTCGACGGCGCGGCGCACGCCAATAGCCGAGATCATGGAGGAGACCATGAACGCAGTGGGCGGGTTGTCACGGCTCAACATCTCGCGGGCGGTGGCGTGGCCGTATTCTTCGGTCATCTCTTCAGAACGGCGGAGCTCGGGTAGGGGCGCGATACCCCGCGCTTCGAGCGCGGCTTCATAGCCCGCGCGCCGACGCTTGGCGAAATCCATATTCTCGAGGCCGTTCAGCAAAGCGATCCGGCGGTGGCCAAGATCGATCAGCAGCTCGGTCGCGCGCCTAAAGGCGCTTTTGTTGTTCACATCGACCCACGAATACGCGCCGGTTTCATCTGAAGCGCGGCCATGGACGCAGAAGGGGAGGTTGAGTTCCCTGAGGAGGCCGATCCGGGGTTCTGAAGTGGCGGGACCATGAAGGATGAGACCGTCGACCGTACCCTTGGCCTTCAGTTCCCGGTAGACGCGGGCCTGGTCACCGTCCTCGACCATCGAGAGCACCATGTCATAGCCATTGGCAGCATATGTCTCGCCCGCGCCAGAGATGAAGTCGCCGAAGATGGGATTCACCATCTCGTGGCGGGTGGAGGTCGGGATGACGTGCCCGACCGCCATCGAGCGGCCAGTGGCAAGCCCTTTGGCGCGGGTGTTTGGACGATAATTATGGAGCTCGGCGGCGGCAGTCACACGCCGACGTGTGGCCTCGGAAACCTCCGGATAGCCATTCAAAGCCCGACTCACCGTCGTTTGGGAGAGACCCAAAAAGGCTGATAGCTCCTTTAAATTCATGGGGTTTCGTCTTCCAAAGCGCCTTCAATTTCTATGCAACCTAAACCCAGTATTTCGAAAAGGTCAAAGGGATGATGCATGCGCAACGTCATCGTGAGCGTCGCGAAGTCCTTTGTTTGCAATGATTTCTGTAAAGGCGATTGACAGGGTTAACACGCTGAGCGAGTGTTTAGTCATCCAAAGCGCTTTGGAAGGTGATTCAAACCTGCCTAAAAGCACGGATGACCGCAACTGCGGCTGAAAGAGCCGCATCTGGGAGGACAACCAATGAAACATCTGCTTCTTGCAGGTTCCGCGACACTCGCGCTCACCGCTGGCATGGCCAGCGCGGGCGGCCACCTGACGTTTGCTCCGGGCGAGGGACCGTTCAGCTGGGACAGCTACAACGCATGGGCCGAAGGCGCGCCCGATCTCTCCGGCCAGACCGTGACCATCGCCGGTCCGTGGCTGAACCCTGAAGATGACTTCTTCCGCAACGCGCTGGCGTACTTCATGGACGCAACGGGCGCCGAGGCCGTCTACACGGGCTCCGATAGCTTCGAG
>JBCBFV010000282.1:0-2827 GCA_038527425.1 Pseudomonadota bacterium | reverse complement strand
CAAGTAGATGTCGCGGCGCTGCCTCAGATCGAACGAGCAGATCTCATCTTGTCTCCGCGCCAGGGACCGATCGCCCCTCAGGAGGTAGATCTCGGATACGGCGCGCATGCAGCGCTCAAACATACATACGACATCGCCGGAACCGTGGTGACCGCGCGCCCGCACCTTGCTGGTGGCATGTCAGAAATCGCACCCATCGATCTCGGGATCGCATGGGGCCCTATGGCGCGGCGCGAGGTTTTGGCCGCGGGTCGTTTCTCTGCTGGGCACAGGTTTCTGAAATGGAACGTCCCCGAGGACATGGTGCCCATGTCCGAGCAAGCCATCCACATCTCCAACACGCATCTCATCCCGGCCGACAACGCCGTGCGCGACGCGATGATGGAGATGAAGCCCGGGCAATCCGTGCGCCTTACGGGGTTCCTCGTGGACGTCTATCAGGACGGGATGTTGCCTTGGCGGTCGTCGGTCACGCGCGACGATGGCTTCCCTGCTGGTTGCGAGATCATGCTTGTCACGCAGGCCGAGATCACGCGCGGCTAGGTCGGCGTCACCGGATACATCTTCTCGAGATCGCGCAGCCCAGCGCGGACGAGTTCCTCGAGCACGTCCATGTCGATGTCGGCGAGCTTCGTCACATAAAGGCAGGCTTTACCGATTTTGTGCTTGCCCAAACGCGCGAGGATATCGCCGTAATCCTGATATCCCGGCATGATGTAGATCGACTGTGCGGTCTTGCGTGGTGAAAAACCCGAGGCGTTGCAATCGCCTTCGCGGCCGCTCTCATATTTGTAGTGATATGACCCGTAGCCCACGATCGTAGGGCCCCACATCTTTGGCTCCCACCCCGTGATGCGTCGGAACATCTTGTCGAGCTCAATCGCGTCCGCGCGACGGGTCGGATGTTCGACCGCATTGATGAACTCCATCGGGTCGCGGGGGGTAATGACTGTTTTGTTATCGGCCATGGCGCAAAAATATCGATATTTTCTGGTCGGCGTCTGAAAACGTCCCATTTGGTACCCTCCAAGCTAACACAACTTGAAGGTTTGCCCCAAATGAAGCTCTCACGTCGCTCCCTGCTTGCCTCAGCCGCAGCCGCCCCCCTCCTGCCGATTGCTGGCTCAACTCTCGCCGGAGGACACGCCGCTGTCGTGCCAAGCTCCAAAGCGCGCAGCTTTGCGGTGGGCGACTTTGTCGTGACAACGCTCCTGGCAGGCTCGGGCGTCCGCGATAATCCCCAGGGCACCTTTGGCATGAATGTCAGCGCAGAAGAATTCGCCGAAGTCTCTGAGCAGAGCTTCATTTCGTCCGAAAGCTATGTCGGCTCTTTCACCCCAGTACTCGTGCAGACAGGATCCGAGACGATCCTTTTCGACACAGGCCTGCCCGGCGACGGCGTTCCCAGCGCACTGGCAGAGGTGGGGCTCACGCCCGCAGACATCACCCACGTAGTGCTGACCCATATGCATCCCGACCACATTGGCGGAATGACCAATGATGCGGGCGAGGTCTATACTAACGCGGCTTATGTGGCAGGGCGGGTGGAATATGACACCTGGGCCGGGACCGATAACCGCATCGGTCAGACTGTGGCCGCGAAAGTCACGCCATTTGCCGAGAAGATGACTTTCATCGAGGCCGGACAAGATGTGCGCGGCGGCGTCACGGCCATGGCTGCCTTCGGTCACACGCCTGGCCACATGGGCTACATGATCTCATCCGGGAACGATCAGCTGATGATCACGGCGGATATGGCCAACCACCACGTCTGGTCGCTTGCCAATCCGGATTGGGAAGTGCGCTTTGACGCCGACAAGGCCGCTGCAGCCGCCACACGCCGGAGCGTGCTCGGCATGCTCGCCGCAGATCGTGTGCCGATGGTGGGGTATCACATGCCGTTCCCCGCGGCCGGTTATGTCGAGACGCGCGGAGACGGCTTCAATTGGGTGCCAGTCACCTATCAGATGACGCCAGCCTAAGAGCTTAGATTAAGCGACAGCGGGTCGCGCGCTGGGACGCGCGGTCCGCGAAGCCCCTGCAGTGCGCAGGGCGCCAACGACATTGCGCCGCGGGACAACAACGGACTGCTCAGGAGCTTTGTCCGCGCCATCGCCAGCAAAACGAGCTGCCGCGCGCGCGATCTCTTCAGCAACACGCTTGCGGCCACCAGCCGGCATCCAGGAGTGCTCCAGCGAACGCGAGCGCCAGAAGAGGAACCGACGGCTGTGCGTCAGCACCTTCAACGTGGTTGCAACCTTGATGAAGTTCACACGGGTCGTGGTCGTGCTCATGCCGCGATAATCAGCCCAAGGGATGAAGTTTCCACGTAGCGTGACGCCCTGCTGGTCGATGATCACAACCGGCGAACGCCAGATCAGCGCTTCGAGAGCTGCTGCCAGCGGGAGGCACAGCAGCAGCGTCACAACCGCGGCCACACGTTGAACTTGCAGCCATTCAGCCGCCGTAAACGAGGTGTCCCCTTGGGGAGGAGACCCGAAGGTCACCGACACACCAATAGCCACCAGACCAAGGCCAATAGCGACCTTCGTCACAAGCCAGCCACGCAACGTATAAAGTTCAACACGATCCATAGAGTCGCCCCTTTCGCGTTCAAACTTCACGCCGAAAAGTGGCGCGCCGTGGGCAACGTCGGGGAAAATCTCTGATTTCGTTGAGGCAAATCTGCCGCGACTAGGGCAAGCGCGCACCTAGGATGGATCGCGCCAGCGGCTGACGATGGGGTAGCGCCGGTCGAGCCAGAAAGCACGGTGGGTCAAGCGGGCACCCGGCGCCGACTGGAAGCGTTTGTACTCCGAGATGTAGA
>JBCBFV010000281.1:0-2831 GCA_038527425.1 Pseudomonadota bacterium | reverse complement strand
CTTCTGCCGCGTATCTCTGGGAAGATCAGGGCGTTGTGCCGTTCCTGAAGGTCGACAAAGGCCTCGAAGGTGAGGCGAACGGCGTACAGGTCATGAAGCCGATGCCGGAGCTTGATGCGCTCTGCGCGCGCGCTTTGGGTCACGGTGTGTTTGGCACCAAGATGCGGTCTGTCGTCTCGGCGGCTAATGCTGAGGGCATTCAGGCCATCGTGGACCAACAATTCGCCGTGGGCGCCCAGATCGCGGCGCACGGACTTGTTCCGATCCTCGAGCCTGAGGTGACAATCTCCATCGCCGATAAGTCCGCGGCCGAGGACATGCTGCGCGACGCCATCGCGGCGAAACTCGACGGTCTCGATCACGACATTATGCTTAAGCTGACGCTTCCTGAGGCCGCGAACCACTACGCGCCGCTCATTTCCCATGATCGCGTGATGAGCGTCGTGGCCCTCTCGGGCGGCTATTCTCGCGCCGAAGCGAATGGTCGCCTGTCCAAGAACGCAGGCATGATCGCCAGCTTCTCCCGCGCGCTGACCGAAGGCCTTTCCGCCCAGCAAAGCGACGATGAATTCAACGCCACCATCGCAGACACGATCGACAGCATTTACCGCGCATCAATTGCTGGCAGCTGATTCGATTAGGGATTCACAGAGTCCAGCGCTTGTGTCATAATCCTCGCACGGCCCGATCAAGAGGCCGAACGAGGCACGAATGGTATCTTCCGCAACCCGCCCCGCATTGGGCGCACTGGCTTTTGTGACGGTTTGTCTGGCGCTTGGCGCCTATTTCACCTTTGCCGCTGTGCAGGGGGACTTCGGCTTGTTCAAGCGCGCCGAAGTGGAGGCTGAGGCGATCCGTCTTTCCGAAGAGCTCCAAGAGCTCGCCATCGAGATTGCGGCGCTGGAAAACAAGACCAGACGCCTGTCGGATGACTACCTCGATCTCGACTTGTTGGACCAGCAGGCCCGCGACGTGCTGGGCCTGATGCGCGCAGACGAAATCGTCGTGCAATAGCGCGCGCAGCCCTCTCCGCCTTCAAAATCGGCACTTTTCGAGCCATGCACCAGGCGCATTGCAGCCTGCGACATGACGTGGGTTAACGTGGCGGCATGAATCAGTTAAGAGATAGTTTAACGTTAAACCATCTGGGAGGAGCCGATGGCCGCGAAAAAGTCCGCGAAGCCCAACGTCTCTAAAGACGAGCTACTGCATCATTATCGCGAGATGCTTTTGATCCGCCGCTTCGAAGAGAAGGCTGGCCAGCTTTACGGCATGGGCCTCATTGGCGGTTTCTGTCACCTCTACATCGGCCAAGAAGCCGTGGTGGTGGGCCTCGAGGCCGCCGCCGAAGAAGGCGACAAGCGCGTCACCTCCTACCGTGACCACGGCCACATGCTGGCCTGCGGCATGGACCCCAAAGGCATCATGGCAGAACTTACCGGTCGCGAAGGTGGCTTCTCCAAAGGTAAGGGCGGCTCGATGCACATGTTCTCCAAGGAAAAGCACTTCTACGGCGGCCACGGCATCGTTGCAGCACAGGTCCCGATCGGCGCAGGCCTTGCTTTCGCAGATAAGTACCTCGGCAACGACCGCGTCACCTTCGCCTACTTCGGCGACGGCGCGGCCAACCAGGGCCAGGTCTACGAGACCTACAACATGGCCGAACTCTGGGATCTTCCGGTGATCTTCGTCATCGAGAACAACCAGTACGCCATGGGCACGAGCGTCAAACGCTCCACCAAATCCCCGTCGCTCTGGGAACGCGGCGCCGCCTACGGCATCCCGGGCGAAGAAGTCGACGGCATGGACGTGCTGAAGGTGAAAGAGGCCGGCGAGAAAGCCATCGCACACTGCCGCGCAGGCAAAGGCCCCTACATCCTCGAAGTCATGACCTACCGCTACCGCGGCCACTCCATGTCGGACCCCGCCAAGTACCGGACCCGCGACGAAGTCCAAAAGATGCGCGACGAGCGTGACCCGATCGAAAGCGTTCGCCAGATGCTTCTGACCGGCAAGCATGCCTCCGAAGAGGATCTCAAAAGCATCGACAAGGAGATCAAGGCCATCGTGAACGAGGCCGCAGAATTCTCCAAAGAAAGCCCGGAGCCCGCTCTCGAAGAGCTCTGGACCGACATCTACGCGGAGGCTTGAGCGATATGGCTACCGAAATTCTGATGCCCGCCCTCTCCCCCACGATGGAGGAAGGGACGCTAGCGAAGTGGCTGGTGAAAGAAGGCGATACGATCACATCCGGCATGATCCTTGCGGAAATCGAAACCGACAAAGCGACGATGGAATTCGAGGCGGTCGATGAAGGTGTGATGGGCAAGATCATCGTCGCCGAGGGCAGCGAAGGCGTGAAGGTGAACTCACCCATCGCCGTGCTGTTTGAAGAAGGCGAAGACGCGTCCGCCGTGCCCGCCGCGCAAGCGGCCGCGGTCGAGGAGGCGGCTCCCGCAGGGGGCTCCGACGAGAGCGCCCCTGCCCCGGCATCCGTCCCCGCCGCGCCAATCGCAAGCAAAGCCGTCGAACCTGACGTGCCTGAAGGCACCGAGTTTAAACAGCAGACCGTGCGCGAAGCGCTACGTGACGCGATGGCTGAAGAGATGCGCAACGACGAAACCGTCTATCTGATGGGTGAGGAAGTCGCCGAGTACCAGGGCGCCTACAAAGTATCCCAAGGACTGCTCGACGAGTTCGGGGCAAAGCGCGTCATCGACACGCCAATCACCGAGCATGGCTTTGCTGGTATCGCCGTGGGTGCCTCCTTCGGTGGTCTGCGCCCGATCGTAGAGTTCATGACGTTCAACTTCGCCATGCAAGCCATTGAC
>JBCBFV010000280.1:0-2834 GCA_038527425.1 Pseudomonadota bacterium | reverse complement strand
ACAAGGGTAGTGGTAGACGTACGCTTTGACGTCGAGGTGGCGCCCTACATCGACGAAGACGCTAGCTTTTGGATTGTGAGCCCGCAGGTCACCACAAGCGGGGTGACCGGCCTCGATACCGTGCTTTCCGGGGTCTACCTGGAGGGGTCTTGGGATACCAACGCCTCTGGCACTGTCTACGAAATCGAGGGCCTTGAAGAAGCGCCTCTGCTAACGGCCTATCGCGAGGGCACTGTGATCGAGTTGCGCTCTAACCGTCCTTCCGGCCTCGCGGAAAATACCCCCATTCTTTACAAAGGGATCGAGGTGGGGCGCCTTGGCCCGGCGCGTATCTCCCGCGATGGCAACTCTGTCTTTGCAAACGCAATCATCTACGAGCCCCATGATCGGCTGATCACCACAGCGACGCGGTTCTGGGATACGTCGGGCTTCAGTATCTCGATCGGGCCGAACGGCGCCAATTTGGACTTCTCGTCTCTGGCCTCCCTCATTTCGGGCGGGATCACCTTTGGCACCCTGGTGTCCGGCGGCGAGCCGCTGCGCGAAGGCCTCGTCTTTGATGTCTTCCCCGGCGAGGGCGCCGCTCGGAATTCGATCTTCGAGGAAAGCTCGGGTCAGACGATCTCGATGATGATGATCTTTGATGAGAATGTCTCAGGCCTCGCGGCTGGCGCGGATGTGGAATGGCGCGGCGTGCGGATCGGGCAGGTCACGAACGTCACCGGCGTCGTGGATGAAGACGCGTTCGGGGACGCACGGGTGCGCCTTCTCGCAAGCGTCGAAATTCAACCCTCTCGCTTCGGCCTGGGCGGCGATCCGACCGAGGAGGCCGTGCTGGCCTACTTGTCAGAGCGCGTTGATGTGGGGCTGCGTGCGCGGCTGGCATCCGCCTCAATCATCACCGGCGGGCTGAAGATCGAGCTTGTCATCGATGAAGACGCTGAAGCGGCTGACCTGATCCTCGACGCGGATCCGTTCCCGCGTTTCCCGGTTACCGCGAGCGATATCGCCGATGTCTCCGCCACCGCGGAGGGCGTCTTTGAGCGTGTGAATGCGCTGCCCGTGGAGGACCTTCTCGACAGTGCCATCGCCTTTCTCGACAACGCCACGGCCTTGGTGGCGAGCCCGGAGCTCCGCGATACGCCCGCCGAGATCCTGGGCCTCCTCAGCGATGCGCGTGGCGTCATCGGATCGGAGGAAGTTCAGGGCCTGCCAGAAGGGGTGGGCGCCTTGGTCGCGGACCTGCAGCTTGCAAGCGCGGACCTCCGGAACCTCCTGGCCGACGTGCAAGAAGCGGGCATGGTGGAGCGTTTGCTTGCCGCCGTGGACGAGGTAGGCGCTGCCGCCGAAGCCGCGAATGCCGCGTTGCAGGGCATCCCGGAGCTCACCGCGGAAGTGACGGCCTTGGCGCAGAAGGCGAATGCCCTGCCGCTCGAGACGCTCCTGAGCGAAGTGACGACGCTTGCCAGTGATCTGGGCGATGTGACAGCGTCGGCGTCGTTCAAAGCCCTGCCTGCCTCCGCGCAAGAGGCAGTGGGGGAGCTTACAAGCCTTCTTAATTCGCTGACTGAGGCAGACACCGCGGCCACCCTCAATGCCACCCTGACGGATGCCAGTGCCGCAGCCACGGCCATCGAGGCGTCTGTCGAGGGTGTACCGTCGCTGGTAGCGCGGCTCGATCAGATCGCCGCCAACGCCGCTGAGGTCGAACTGGCCACCCTGGCGGCTGAGCTTGAAGCCATCCTTGCGTCCGCGTCCGAACTCTTCGGAGGCGCCTCAGAGGCCGATCTACCAGAAGCGCTGGCAGGTGCCTTGGGCGAAGCGGAAGCAGCGCTCGCAGATCTGCGCGCCGGTGGGATCATCGACACAGCGAACGCGACCTTGGCTTCCGCCCGAGACGCCGCTGCGGCCATCGAGGGGGCTGCAGAAGATCTGCCTGCCCTTGTGGACCGCGTGAACGCTACGCTCGCTGAGGCACAATCCACGTTGAGCGACTATGGCGGTGACAGCACCTTCGCTCGAGAGACGTCTTCGGCCATGCGTGAGATTGAACGCGCGGCTAAAGCGCTCTCTGACCTTGCACGCGCCATCGAGCGCAATCCGAATTCCCTGCTGCTAGGACGTTGACGGCCATGACGAGACTTCCCCTCCTGACCCTCCTTTTCCTCGCGGCCTGCTCTGGGCCGGAACAGCTCGTCACGCAGCCCACGGTGAGTGTGACGGAGCGCATGTCGACGTCATTCGAGAGCCTCGAGGTGACGGACGTGTCGCTCCCCAGCTATGCGGCCGGCGACGAAATCCCGGTGTCTGAAGGCGGCGTTCTTGTCGTCTCTGACCTCTTCTGGGCCGACGATCCAACGCGGGCGGTGACGCTGGCGTTGGCGCGGAACCTGAAGGAGATTACCGGCGCGCGCGTGGCGCCTGAGCCTTGGCCCTTTGATGGCTTTGCCTCGGGCCGGGTCGACGTCCGCGTGGAAGAGTTCCTCGTCGTCGGTAGTGCGCTGCGCCTCTCAGGTCAGTACTTCGTGGCGGATCTAGAGGAGCGTGGGCGCAACCACGCGCACCTCTTTGATCTCAGCGTGCCGCTCGCTGACCTCTCGGCATCCGCAGCCGCCCAGGGCCGCGCCCAGCTGATCGCCGAGCTCGCCCGCGAGATTGCGCGCGAGGCGCTTTGACTTCTTAGTCCTGAACGAGCGTCTCGAGCTTGACGGCTGTTTCTCTCAGCGGCTCAAGCTCTTCAACGAGGCTCTCGGCCGAGTGGCGTTGCGTCGGCGCATGGATCGAAAGTGTCGTCAAAAGTCGGCCCGTCACGTCCCTAATGGGGACCGCGATCG
>JBCBFV010000279.1:0-2874 GCA_038527425.1 Pseudomonadota bacterium | reverse complement strand
CATCGTGCCGTGGGTGGTGCCACGCACCAGCGCGGTGTGGCGGCGGATGCGCCCCAGTGCGTTAGGCAGATCGCGTTCGCGGAGCTTGCGCGACAAGAGCTCTTTGACCTCGATATAGGCGCCGTTCACGGCCTCCCACGTCTCCTCAGTAAGCGCGGTACGCACCCCGCGGGCATTGGAGCGCGCGGCCTCGAGGCAGCATTTGACGGAGCTTGGGTTGTTGGGCGACCGCAGCATCCAATCGATGGCGGCGTCCTTCGTGAGCTCGCTACCGGCAACCGTGAACGCGTCCCACACCCCTGCGGATTGCAGCACAGAGCGCCATTCGTCGTCCGAGGCCCCAAGCCGTGTCAGCGCCAGCCGCTGCCCCGTTTCCACGAGGCGCGATGTGTTCTCAGCCCGCTCCAGGTAGCGGTACATCCAGTAAAGGCCGTTTGCCGTCCGTCCGAGCATCAGTCTTCCAACACCCATGTATCTTTGGTCCCGCCCCCTTGGGAGGAGTTCACGACGAGCGATCCTTTCTTCAACGCCACCCGCGTTAGGCCGCCCGGTGTGATGCGGATGCCCTCGGGGCTGACCAGCACAAAGGGGCGCAGATCGACGTGGCGCGGCGCGAGGCCGGCCTTTGTAAAGATCGGCACGGTAGAGAGCGATAACGTAGGCTGCGCGATGTAATTATCGGGCTTGGCTTTGAGCTTATCGCGGAAGGCCGCGATCTCCTTCTTCGAGGCGGTGGGGCCGATGAGCATGCCGTAGCCGCCGGAGCCATGCACCTCCTTCACCACAAGCTCGGAGAGGTTATCGAGCACATAGGCCAGCGACTTCGGATCGTTGCAGCGCCAGGTGGGCACGTTCTGCAGGATGGGGCGCTCGCCCGTGTAAAATTCAACGATCTCAGGCATGTAGCTGTAGATCGCCTTGTCATCCGAGATGCCCGTGCCCGGTGCATTGGCGATGGTGATCCCGCCTGCGCGGTAGACGTCAAAGATGCCGGGCACACCCAGCTGGCTGTCCGGATTGAAGTTCAGCGGGTCGAGGAAATCATCATCCACGCGTCGGTAGAGCACATCGATGGGCTGGTAGCCTTGGGTCGTGCGCATGGCCACCCGCCCGTCCACGATGCGCAGATCATGACCCTCCACCAGCTCAACGCCCATCTGGTCAGCGAGGAACGCATGTTCGAAATAGGCGGAGTTGTAGATCCCTGGCGTGAGGACAGCCACGGTCGGGCTCGCGTCCGTCGCGGGGGGGACGCAGGCCGATAGCGAGGCGCAGAGGTCCGTGGGATAGGTCTCCACGGCCTGCACCCGATTCTGCGAAAAGAGCTCAGGGAACATCTGGAGCATGGTCTCGCGGTTTTCGAGCATGTAGCTCACGCCCGACGGCGTACGTGCATTGTCTTCGAGGACAAAGAAGTCATCCTCGCCCGTGCGCACCAGATCGATGCCGACGATATGGGTATAGACCCCGCCCGGCACATTCACGCCGCACATCTGGGGCAGAAAGGCCTCGTTGCGCGCAATCATCTCGCGGGGCACGCGCCCTGCCTTAATGATCTCCTGGCGGTGATAAATATCGTGCAGGAACATGTTGATGGCGCGCACGCGCTGTTCGATCCCGCGGGTCAGTTTCCGCCATTCATTGCCCGAAATGATACGGGGAATGATGTCGAAGGGTATGAGACGTTCTTCAGCCTCGTCGCGCCCATAGACGTTGAAGGTGATCCCTGTGAGGCGAAAGAGCTCTTCGGCCTCGCGCTGCTTGGCGCGCAGATCCGCGGGGTCCGCGGCCTCGATCCAGGTTCCTAGTGCGGCGTAGGGGGACCGTGTTGTGTCTCCATCGCCCATCATCTCGTCAAAATACGGCGTGCTCTCACCCATGGGATCAGTCTAACGGCAGATACCGCGCCGAACAGGCCTTTAGCCCGTTTCCCGGCCAAAAGCCTGCGATTGCATGTTTTTTAACCGTTTTCAGGCGATCTCGATGACGCTACCCAGGTCAGCGAGCGCCGAGAGCGACGCCAAGCTTTCGGTCCCAAGCGCGATGTCGAGCCGCCCTTCCGTCCCGGTCGCCGTATCGGTGAAGCCAATAGAGAGGCCGGATGCCGTGAGCGTCGCGCTTGCCTCGTCAAAAACCGCGCCACCGGCGTTGTAGAACAGCAGAAGATCACCCTCGCGGACATCGAAATCGAGCACAGTGTCCGAGGTCGAGCTTCGCGTGAACTCAAATGTGTCGGCGCCCGCCCCTCCGGTCAGCTGATTGGCCCCCGCACCCCCAAAGAGCGTGTCATCACCAGTGCCGCCTATGATGACCTCATCGGCGTCGGAGCCCCAAATGACATCGTCGCCGTTGCCGCCATCAATCGTGATCTCCTGGCCTGCCAGGCTGTAATCCGGGCTCGTGAGGTCAATGATGTCATGCCCGTCCTCCGCCAAGATGGTGTCGATGGATCTTAGCCGGGCGATGCTATCCATCCCCTGGTAATCGGGGGTCAGCTCGAGCCTGTCGTGAAAGCCGCCAAACGCATCATGGAGGAACAGCGCTTCGCTTGTGTTGCCCAATTGGACGATGCCCGCCCCCTGGATAACGGCCTCGAAGCCCTGGTAGCCCTCTAAATTGAGGATGACGCCGGTGCCCACCTGAACATCCGAACTCGCATTTCGGGCGCCGAACTCATCCGAATACGTAAAGGCCGAGGTGAGCCTCACAAAATCGGTGGCGCCCCCTTGGATCAGGTCTGCCCCCTCTCCTCCAAAGAAAATGTCATCGCCCTGGCCGCCCCGCAGGAAGTCATCGCCATCGCCGCCGGCGAGAGTGTCATTCCCCCGACCGCCGTCCACAGAGCCATCGAGACCATGCGCCAGAATGATAGCG
>JBCBFV010000278.1:0-2876 GCA_038527425.1 Pseudomonadota bacterium | reverse complement strand
ATCGGCTGGGCGCTGTCAGCCGGATCGCTCATCGCCATGGTGGCGGGCGTTATCGCGTCGATCCAGCTCACCATGGCGCGCATGAGCGTGTTCGAGCTGCTCGTGATCCTGATCCTGTTCTTCGGCGGGCTCGGGATCTTTCTGCGCTCGCTCCGCGCGCCGCGCTAGGCGGCTGCGTCGTCGTCAGAAGCGAGGCGCTCCTCAAAGCTCTTGGCGATGAAGGTGGGCATGTGATCGCCCATGCCCATGGGCGTGGAGCCACCGCCTTCGCCACGACCGCGTCCGCGTCCACCGCGCGACCGGCGCGGCTTTTGTTCTTCGCTCTTGGGCTCCTGCGGAGCTTCCTCGGCCGTTTCCTTCGGCGCCTCCTCGGGGGCGGCCACCTTGGGCTCCTCCGACTTCTTGGCGCGTGACCGGGAGCGGGAGCGCTTGGGCTTCTCTTCCGTCGCCTCCTCAGCCGCGGGCTCGGCACTGGCGCCGCCCATCGGGTTTTCGAGACGCGGGATCGCGTGATCCACGAGACGCTCGATATCGTCCATGTTCTTTTCGTCGCGCGGCACGCAGATCATCATTGCGGTACCGGACCGCCCTGCGCGGCCCGTACGACCGATGCGGTGCACGTAATCCTCTGCATGGGAGGGGACGTCGAAGTTGAACACGTGGCTCACGTTCGGAATGTCGAGCCCGCGTGCAGCGACGTCAGATGCAACGAGGAGTTTCAGGGAGCCATCGCGGAAGCCGTCGAGCGTCTTCATACGGTGCGATTGCTCCAGGTCACCATGGATCGCGGCCGCATCATATCCGTACTTTTTCAAAGACTTAGCGGTGATGTCCACGTCCGTCTTGCGGTTGCAGAAGATGATCGCGTTCGTCAGCTTCTCGCCTTCGCTATCGATCAGCGAGCGCAAAAGCTTGCGTTTCTCGCTGCCTTCACGGTCCCGGCGGGAGGCTCTGAACATGACCACGCCTTGCGTGATGTTCTTGTTCGTCGTCGCCGCGCGCGCCACTTCGACCTTTGCGGGGTTCGACAGGAAAGTGTTGGTGATCCGCTCGATCTCCGGCGCCATGGTGGCCGAGAAGAAGAGCGTCTGGCGCGTGAACGGCGTCAGGCTGAAGATGCGCTCGATATCCGGGATGAAGCCCATGTCGAGCATCCGGTCGGCTTCATCCACAACCATGACCTGCACGCCGGTGAGCAGCAGCTTACCGCGCTCAAAATGGTCGAGCAGGCGACCCGGTGTCGCGATCAGAACGTCCACGCCACGATCGATGAGCGCGTCTTGTTCCTTAAAGCTCACGCCGCCAATCAGCAGCGCTTTGGTGAGCTTGGTGTATTTGGTGTAGGTGTCGAAGTTCTCGGCCACCTGAGCCGCCAGTTCACGCGTGGGTGCCAGAACCAAGGAGCGCGGCATGCGCGCCCGCGCGCGGCCACGGCCCAAGAGCGTGATCATCGGCAGCGTAAAACTTGCGGTTTTGCCAGTACCCGTTTGGGCGATCCCAAGAACATCACGCCCCTCAAGGGCAGGGGGAATGGCGCCAGCCTGAATGGGGGTGGGCTCTTCATAGCCCGCCTCTTCGACGGCCTTCAGGACCTTCTTATCAAGGTTCAGATCGGTAAATTTTGTCATCAGCGTCCAAAGCTAGGGGGCCTTGCCCCGGTTTGAGCGCTCATCCCGTCGCGCCCGGCGTAGACAGCAGACCGCGTGTCTGCTGCGCAGCACCTATAATACTAGGGCTCTGGCGTCAATTATCAGGCATTTTAAGGGTTAGTTCACGGCCCTTGCGTCGACCATGCGGAACATTTGGTAGGTCAGCGGGTCTTCGATCAGCTCAAGTTCGCCCCGCACGCGGATCTGAGTGAACTCTTCCTGGGCCGGTATTGCCTCGGCCAAATGAACCTCGAGAACGGGCGCATAGCCTGATCCGGTGCCGCAGAAGGGGCAGTTCTCCGGATCCTGAACGAGCATGAAGGCGCTGAGCTCCGCCTCGGCCCAGATGGGGATCAGAAAGCCCTGCACGGTGAAGTCCTGGGCCGCTTCGCGCAGCGGGTCGGGGAATTCCTTCACCGCGAGGTAGAGATCATCTTCGATTTTCTCGCGCACTGTTGCGGTGTTCAGAAGGTTCCACGCCTCGTCGCTGTCAAAAAGCCCGTCAGTGGCCGCCGCAGGGGCAGCCAGCAAAACCAGAGCGAGGAGGGTGGACCGCATCATTCGTGCAGTGTCCCAAAGCGAAGCCCGGCGCGCAAGGCGCGTCAGACCATCATCTCTTTGGTTGCCGACAATGTGAGATCAGGGAAATCCCGTTCCACGCGGTCAATGTCCCACTGAAGCCGTGTCAGGAAGACGTCGTCACCGTCATTGTCGGTCGCCATGTGCTGTTTGTTCGATTGCGCGAAAGCCTCAACCTTTGCCTTTTCACCGTGGACCCAACGGGCGGAGGTGAATTGCGAGGGCTCAAAGCGCACCGGTAGGCCGTATTCCTGCTCGATCCGGCTCGCCAGCACTTCAAACTGCAGCTGCCCGACCACGCCCACCACGAAGCCCGAACCGATCATCGGCTTGAACACTTTGGCCGCGCCTTCTTCGGCGAATTGCATCAAGGCCTTCTCAAGGTGCTTTGTCTTCATCGGATCGCCCGAACGGACGCCCTGCAAAAGCTCCGGCGCGAAGGAGGGGATGCCCGTCACTTTCAGCGCCTCACCTTCGGTCAGCGTGTCGCCGATGCGCAGCTGGCCATGGTTCGGGATGCCGATGATGTCACCGGCCCAAGCCTCCTCCGCGAGCTCGCGGTCAGACGCCAGGAAGAGCACGGGGTTCGAAACCGCCATGGGCTTTTTCGTCCGCACATGGGTCAGCTTCATGCCGCGCTGGAAATGC
>JBCBFV010000277.1:0-2883 GCA_038527425.1 Pseudomonadota bacterium | reverse complement strand
CCGCCGAAGTCTCTATCGCCGACGTCGCGGAGCAACTGCAAAATGGTAATGCTACTGCGTCGCTTGTCCCGATGACGGCAAACGAACGGATCGCCAAGGTCACAGAATGGCTCGACACCAATCCGCTGCCAGCTGGCCTCGATTGGGAATGGACGGGCGACCAGGAGGAGCAGGAGGAATCCGGCGCCTTCCTTAGCCAGGCCTTCGCAGGGGCGCTGGGGCTGATGTTCATCATCCTGCTGGCGCAGTTCAACAGCTTCTATAACGCCGTGCTCGTGCTCTTGGCGGTGATCTTGTCGACCACCGGCGTACTTATCGGCATGCTCGTCATGAACCAGCCGTTCTCGATAATTATGACGGGCACGGGGATCGTGGCCCTCGCGGGGATCGTGGTGAACAACAACATTGTTCTCATCGACACCTACCAGGAATACGCGCGCTACATGCCGCGGATCGAGGCAATCGTGAGGACGGCTGAGGCGCGCATCCGCCCGGTTCTTCTGACGACGATCACCACAATGGCCGGCCTTGCGCCCATGATGTTTGGCCTCTCGCTCGACTTCATCGGCGGCGGCTACACGATTGAGAGCCCGACGGCGCTCTGGTGGATCCAGCTGGCGACAGCGGTGGTCTGGGGCTTGGGCGTGGCGACTGTGCTGACGCTCGTCTTTACGCCCTCGATGCTGGCGCTTCGGGTCTGGGCCACGACGTACCTGTTCTGGCTCGCACGCTTCTTCGCCAAGATCTCCTTCGGTCGTGGCAGCCGCGTGGCCCGCGACTGGGCGCTCAAGCGCGAGGCACGCCGCATCAAGGCACCTGAGATCCTCTGGGACGACGATGCCTTCGCCGCTCCGGGTGACCCAGCCGTGGCGCCCCTAAAAGCGGCCGAGTAACACGATAAAAGCTCCCCTGTTGTCTGCCGAGGGCGGCGGGGGATACGCCCACAGTGATCACCACATGAACTGAACCGGGTGGGCGGGAGCTGCCCGAGGCAGACGGCGCCAGCGTCAGGCCGCGTCGTCGCTCAACTGCATGTGCCAAAGGGCGGCATAGCGCCCATCACCCGCCAAAAGCGTATCATGGCTGCCCTCTTCAACGACCTTGCCAGCCTCGAGCACAACGATGCGATCGGCATCCACGACGGTAGACAATCGATGCGCGATGGTGATCACACTCCGTCCCTCACCCATCGCCACGAGCGCGTCCAAAATACCGTGCTCTGTCTCGGTATCGAGCGCCGAGGTCGCCTCATCCAAAAGTAAAATCGGCGGATCCTTGAGAAGCGTCCGCGCAATACCAACGCGCTGCTTCTCCCCGCCTGACAACTTGAGCCCACGCTCGCCCACGCGCGTCTCATACCCCTCAGGCAGCCCCACAATGAAATCATGGATCTGAGCGGCCTTCGCGGCGGCTTCAATCTCCCCACGGGTCGCTCCCGCCCGGCCGTAAGCGATGTTGTAGAAGATCGTATCATTGAAGAGGACCGTGTCCTGGGGCACCACACCAATGGCCTCGTGAAGGCTCTGTTGGGTCACATCCCGCACATCCTGACCATCAATGCGCAGCGCCCCGCCGAGCACGTCGTAGAACCGGAAAAGAAGCCGCCCAATCGTGCTTTTCCCCGCACCGGAGGCCCCAACGATCGCCACAGTTTCACCGGGCGCCACGGTGAGGCTCACGCCGCGCAGGATTGGCCGCGCGGCCTCATAGCCAAAATCCACATTATCAAATTCGATCCGACCGCCGTCGATCTTGAGCGGTCCCGCACCCGGCGCATCTTCAACCTCGGGCTCTTCATCGAGAAGCATGAACATCTCGCCCATGTCCACGAGGCTCTGCCGGATCTCACGGTAGACATAGCCCAGCATGTTCAGCGGCATCATGATCTGCATCATGTAGCTGTTCACGAGGACGAAGTCGCCCACCGTCATGGAGCCATCGCGCACCTCAAAAAGCGCCATGCACAACACGGCAAAGAGCGCGCAGTTCACGATTGCCGCCTGCCCAAGGTTCAGCGCGCTCAGCGAATATGTGGTGCGGATAGCGGCGTCCTCATACCCTGCCATGGCGGCGTCATAGCGCTCCGCCTCAAACCGCTCCGCGCCGAAGTACTTCACCGTCTCGAAGTTCAGCAGACTATCGACCGCCTTCTGATTGGCATCGGTATCCTGCGCGTTCATCTCTCGCCGGATCTTCACGCGCCACTCTGTGACCACCGTGGTGAAGACGACATAGGTGACAACCGTGCCCAACAGCACGAACAGGTACCTCACATCAAAGAACGCCCAAAGCACGCCCGCAATCAGCATCAACTCAAAGATCAGCGGCCCAATCGAGACGAGGAAGAAGCGCAATAGAAACGCCACGCCCTTCACGCCACGCTCCATCACGCGCGACAGGCCGCCAGTCTTGCGACTGATGTGATAGCGCAGGCTCAGCTTATGGATGTGCTGGAACGTCTTTAGTCCAAGCCGCCGCAACGCTTGCTGCGAGACAGGCGCAAAGAGCACCCCACGGAGCTCCTGAAACCCGATATTGAGCAACCGGAAGAGGACATAGGCAAAGGTCAGTCCAAGCGCCCCGGCTGCCAGCATCCCCGGCGGATCAGGCCGCTCCCCCGCGAGGCTGTCGACCGCGTTTGCAATCAGCATCGGCGTGACGACTGATACGCCTTTGGCCGCCACGAGAGACACAATCACCAGGATCACCCTGGTCTGCATCGCCTTCTCGCCAGCGGGCCAGAGGTACGGGAGCACCCGCCGTATGATGCTTAGTTCAGCGCGCGTCTGCGCAGAGGGCGTCTGAGTGTCTTGGGTCGTCAAAAAGTTCAGTCCGGAATGTCGAAGACCTGCCCCGGGAAGATAAGATCAGGGTCCCGGATCC
>JBCBFV010000276.1:0-2889 GCA_038527425.1 Pseudomonadota bacterium | reverse complement strand
CAAGCGGGCGCTGGCCAATACACCTTACGCTGGGGTCACGTCGCTTTACCGCGTGGAGACCACCCACGAGGCGCTTGTTCCCGAGCTTGCCGAACGCAAGGAGCGTAGCGGCTTCGCCATTGGACTGGGATCTATCCCTGCCGTGATCAGTGGGGTCGTCAGCCCCTCACGGGAGGCTTTTACTGGTCCGCGTATCGCGGGCAGCTAGGCCTAGGCCACGGCCAAAGGGGCGCGTCGCTGCACTCCTCTCCCCATGATCATCGCCGTAATGATCGACGATTTCAGGATCAGCAGATACGCGGGATAGGCCATCAGCACCGCATCAACGCGCCCGACAGATGCCATCGCAAAAAGCGAGGCAACAAAGCTGATCGCCCAAAAGCTCATGGTTTCGCTGTCTGGGTCGAGATAGGCCTTGTAGACCGTCACGCTGCCACCGAGCAGGGAAATCCCGCACGAGATGAAGAGCGCATAGGCCGCGTTGTCTGATGCATACCAGAACACCAACCCAACGAGCGCTGCGAGCAGCACCACGGCGTCACTGCCGCGCAGGAAGGTACCCATGCCGCGCCAGATGGAGAGGGTGAAGATGAAAAGCGTCCCGCCGCACTGAGCGCCTGCATAAAAGAGCGACATCGTCGCGCCTTCGGCAATTTGGGAGGCGAGCGAAATGGAGCTGAGGACGCTCCAGATCAGCCAAGACGCCCGAAAAGGGCGCGTAGAGCCACGAAGGGTGTCTCGCATGTAGGGGGCGAAAGCCAGGAGGCTTAGCGTTGCCGAGATGAGGCCACAGAAATACTGGCTCTCGGCGTCGATGAATGGATCGAGCACGATAATATCCTTAAATGCGGCGAAGAAAAAAAAGGCCGCAGGTCTAAAATGTTCGCGCAGCTGAAAATAAGCGCTGCGCGTTCAATATGTCAGATCTTTGCCCCTACGGAAAGTCATGCTTTCCTGACTTAGACCGGCCTCACCGATGAGCGCGCAGCCGAGCGTGGCTTGTAGAGCTTGGGTCAGTTCGTCGACCGTCTCCGTGGTGACATAGAGGCCGCCCGTTGCATCCGCGAGGCAGCTGGCCACGTTCTCGTCGCCGAAGGTCTGTTCGGGATTGTTCCAGCTAAAGAGTTCATCATGGGCGCGCAGGCGGTAGCCGATGACGTGAACAGTGAGGTCATGGGCATTGCCAGCGAGCGCTTGTGACAGCGCGCAGGGCCTGCCGCCGCAGGTTTCATTGCCGTCGGTCAGGAGCACGATCACGGCGGGGTCCGAACGGTAGTTCATCACCTCTGCGGCCATCTCCACCGAGCGCGTCAGCGGCGTGAGCCCACCGGGCGCGATAGAGCCTGTCGCCTCGAGGATCGGCGCGGCGGCTTGTTCAACGGGCGGGAAGTGCAGTTTGATGCCGTCACAAGCATCTCCGATGCGGTTCGGCCCGTAGATCATCAGGCCAATACGCCGGAAATCCTCCACACGCGGCAGCGCGCGACCAAGCGCATCGCGCGCCTCGGCAATCTTTGGGAGCTTGCCGGTAAACTGCGCCGTCTCCGCCATGGAGGTCGACCCATCAAACACGAGCATCGCGTCCGTCGTGCAGTTCGGCTGGGCGATCGTCGGGATCAGGGCGAGAAGAGCAGCAAGGCGCATGGGCAAAGAGCTAAGGTCACGGTGAGGCTCGGCAAGTCCCCCGACAATCAACCCATATGCGGGATGTCGTCTGGGCGGAGGGGGATCTCCATGAGGTCCTCGCCCCAGATGATGCGGCCGCCGTAGACCTGGCTCATCTCCGCGACGCAGCGTTCGCGCACGCCCTGGGCGTCCATCTGCGGGGTGAAGTGGGTGGTGACGAGGGTTTTGACGTTGGCCTCTGCGGCGGTGCGCGCGGCCTCCATATGGCCCGAGGAGGTCTGTTTCTTATCCTCGGTGAAGGTGCCCGAGATGAAATAGCACATGTGGATCAGCAGATCGGCGTCTTGGGCGAGGTCGAGGATGCCCTCGCAGGGGCCGGTATCGCCTGAGTAGACGAGCACGCCTTCATCCGTCTCGATCCTGAAGCCGTAGGGTTCGATCTGGTCGGGCTGGTGGAAGACCTTGCGGACGGTGATTTTCCAATTGTCGCTTTCGATCACCTGGCCGTCGAAGAGCGGTGTGATATCGGGCTGGGGCCGTTTCCGCGGCAGGGTGCCGCCGCGGTTCAGGTAGACGCGTTTGCTGCCGTTCGAGTTCATGCGGCCGTCCAGGTCGTTATGGTAGACGCCGTTTTCGCCAAAGAGCAGGTCCGACATGCGCTGCATGTAGGCGGGCGCATAGACTTTGAGGTCGGGGATCTGGCCTGCGCCCTGGTCCCAGCGGCTGTG
Organism: Pseudomonadota bacterium; assembly: GCA_038527425.1. Taxonomy (GTDB): domain Bacteria; phylum Pseudomonadota; class Alphaproteobacteria; order Rhodobacterales; family Rhodobacteraceae; genus Shimia_B. Next base: position 535 of record JBCBFV010000276.1, on the reverse strand, counting down.
CACGAGCCGGGGGAAATCGAGGCAGTGGTCGGTATGCAGATGCGAGAAGAAGACCGTATTCAGATCGACGGCGCGTTTGCCGGCCCGCAGGAAGTTCTCATGCGCGCCCGCGCCGTGATCGAAGACGAGCATCTCGTCCCCGATTTCGACCAGATAGCCAGAGCTAGCCCGGTTCGTCATGGGGACGGGTGATCCGGTGCCAAGAATTGTGAGTTTCACGCTGACGTCCCCCTGATGAGCTTTCCGCCCCGCCATGGAGCGCCGCAGGGCGGGCCGTTGTCAATCGTTCCGGGGAGGGGGGGACGGAGGTGGCGCTTGCACCGGGTGACAGGTCTGCGTATACGGCGCCGGTGGCGCAAAGCCACGTGACTCGAAAACACTAATGCCGTGTGCCGCTCTCGTTCGCTTCGGGGCGGAGGTCCGGCGAGGAGAAGCGATATGAAACTGCATGAACTGCGGGACAATCCCGGCGCGACGAAATCCCGGATGCGCAAAGGCCGCGGCCCCGGCTCTGGCAAGGGCAAGACCGCCGGTC
>JBCBFV010000275.1:2454-2941 GCA_038527425.1 Pseudomonadota bacterium | reverse complement strand
CAGCGCGAAAATGCGCTAGACTGAACCCATGTCCGACATGATCGCCCCGGCGCGCCCCAAGACGCAGAAGAAGACCGAGCGTCCGCCGATGTGGAAGGTGATCCTGCTCAACGACGATTTCACGCCCCGCGGCTTCGTCACGAAGGTGCTGATGAGCGTCTTTCGCATGACCGAGGGCGAGGCAGAGGCGGTGATGCTCGCGGCCCATCTCAAAGGTGCCTGCGTCGTCGCCGTCTATACCCGCGAGATCGCAGAGACGAAGGCCCAGATGGGCAACGATGCGGGCGCGCGGCTGGGCTACCCGCTGACCTTCACGACCGAGCGCGACAGCTGAGCCCTTGCTTCTGCTGCGCTGCGGCGTAGGTCTGGGCCATGCCAGCGCCCATGATCATCGATCCCGATGCCGTCGCCCATTCCCCGCTCGAGGATGCGCAGGGCCTTACCATCGGCTGCTTCTTGACCTCTGTGGGCCTCGTCTTCCTCACCC
>JBCBFV010000275.1:0-2444 GCA_038527425.1 Pseudomonadota bacterium | reverse complement strand
CACCCATCTGGGATTTCTCACCGGGCAGACGGCGGGTGTCGCGCTGCTAATCGCCTACCCGATGGGCTGGTCCTTCGGGCTGGTATTCTTTCTGATAAACATCCCGTTCTACGCCTTCGCCTATCTCCGGCTGGGCATCGAGTTCACGGTGAAGAGCGTCATTTGCGTGACCGCGGTCTCAGTCCTGTCGGACTACCTGCCCTTCTTCATCGTCTTCGAAAGCCTCGACCCCATCGTCGGCACGCTGGTCTTCGGGACGACTGTGGGCCTCGGCCTCCTTGCCTGCTTTCGGCACAAGGGCTCACTAGGCGGGCTTGGCGTCGTGGCGCTGATGATTCAGGACCGCACAGGCTTCAAAGCGGGCTATGTCCAGTTGATGGTGGACGTGGCGATCTTTGGAGTAGCGATCTTCTTGTTCCCGGCTTCGGTCGTGGCATACTCCCTGTTGGGAGCTGTGGTGCTCAACGGCGTCATCGCCTTCAACCACCGCCGCGACCGCTACGTCGCCCCCTGAGCCGCTGCGCCGGGGCCCTTGGAAGGAGCCGCCCGGTGCCCATCGCCTATGTCTACCTCATCGCTGCCATCGTGTTCGAGACAATCGGCACCAGCGCGCTTCAGGCCTCGCAGCAATTCACCCGGTTCGGACCGTCAGTCATCGTGGTCATCGCCTATGGCGTCAGCTTCTTCCTGCTCGCGCTGTCGCTGAAAACGATCCCCGTCGGCATCGCCTATGCGATCTGGAGCGCGCTCGGCATCGTCATGATCGCCTGTATCGGCTGGGTCATCTTTGGCCAGAGGCTCGACGCACCGGCACTGCTGGGCCTCGCCATGATCATCGGCGGCGTGGCCGTTATTCACCTGTTCTCGAAAAGCGTGGGGCACTGATGGAGCATTCCTTCTGGCATGAGCGCTGGCAATCGGGCCGCATCGCCTTTCACGAAGGCGCGCCCAACGCGCTCCTCACGCGGTACTGGCCCGGCCTCGAGATGGGCTGCCGCGTCTTCGTCCCGCTCTGCGGCAAGGCGGTGGACCTCGCTTGGCTCGCGGCGCAGGGGCATGAAGTGGTCGGCGCGGAACTTGACCCCGTCGCCGTCGCGGCCTTTTTCGAGGAACACGGTCTGCGCCCGACCGCAGAGGCCCACGGGCCCCTGACGCTCTTCAGCGCGGACGCGATCTCCATCTGGCAGGGCGACATCTTCGCCCTGACCGCCGACATGCTCGGCCCCGTGGACGCGGTATTCGACCGTGCCGCGCTCGTTGCGCTGCCCGCAGAGATGCGCCGTCGCTACGCCGCGCACCTAATGGACCTCACGCAGCGCGCGCCCGAATTTCTGATCACCTACGAGTACTCGAACCCCGAGATGAAGGGCCCGCCGCATTCCGTGCCCAAGGCCGAAGTCATTGAGCACTACGGCGCGGACTTTCAGATCGAAGAAGTTACGCGGGATCCGATCACCGGGCCCCTCCTCAACCGCACCGCGGGGATCGAGGCGGCGTACCACCTCTCCCGGGCCTAGCCTCTTCTGAGACAGAAAAAGGCCGGGGGTCACCCCCCGGCCAGGTTCGCTACTCAGGCTCATCTCGTTCACCGCTCGGTAGTTTTCTGCCTGCGGCCTGAGTTGCGTCAGGGGCGAGCGCACCCGCCCTAGAAACTGTGTGTCGTCGGACCCAAGGTCCAGCTTGTCTTCGTCGGGGGCCAGGCCGGAACCCGGCCCCCTAGCGCTCCCTGGGGAGAGCGCCGGTCGTTTAGCTGCAGCCCGACGTCGCGCCGCAGGTGTTGCACTTCATGCAGGTTCCGTTTCGCACGAGGGTGTAGTTGCCGCACTCACCGCACGGATCGCCCTCGTAGCCCTGCATCTTGGCCTTGGCAGCCGCGTCCATCACTGGGGTCTCGTGCAGCGTTGCTGTACGGCCCTCAGGCGCAGTGTTGATCTGCGTCTGGGGCACCAGCGTTTGCAGCGCTTGCGCCGGATCAACCGACCCGTCGAGCGCCATAGCCCCGGCCCCGCCCTGGTAGACCACGAATTCCTGCGGCACCCGGTTGCGGTGATAGCCGGTGGAGACCATCTGCTTGAGCACTTCCACGCCCTTTAGCGCCGACGCCTCGGTGGGGGATTTGACGTTGGACACGCCTTCCTCCTCGCCGCGGCCCAGATCGTCGAAGGTCGCGCCTTCGGGCTTCACATGGGCCAGCTCCGTCCGGTCAAGGTAAGACACGGCAAGCTCGCGGAAGATGTAGTCGAGGATCGACGTCGCGTTCTTGATCGAGTCGTTACCCTGGACCATGCCCGCGGGCTCGAACTTGGTGAACGTGAAGGCATCCACGAACTCCTCGAGCGGCACGCCGTACTGAAGACCCACGGAGACCGCGATGGCGAAGTTGTTCATCATCGCCCGGAAGCCAGCGCCTTCCTTGTGCATATCGATGAAGATCTCACCGAGTT
>JBCBFV010000274.1:0-2999 GCA_038527425.1 Pseudomonadota bacterium | reverse complement strand
CTCCATCAACCCGTACCGGGGGTGCGAGCACGGTTGCATCTATTGCTTTGCCCGCCCGAGCCACGCGTTTCTCGATCTGTCGCCGGGGCTCGATTTCGAGACGAAGCTGAGCGTGAAGCCCAACGCGCCTGAGCTTCTCGCGAAGGAGCTTTCGGCGCCGTCGTATAAGCCTCAAGTCATGGCGATCGGGACGAATACGGATCCCTATCAGCCTGTGGAGCTGCGCACGGGCGTGATGCGCGAGTGTCTGAAGGTGCTGCGCGATTTCAAACATCCGGTGGCGATCACAACGAAGGGCGCGCTCATAGAGCGCGATATCGACATTCTGGCGGAGATGGCGGCGGAGGGGCTTGTGGCCGTAGGGATTTCGGTCACGACGCTTGATCCCGTGCTTGGCCGCAAGATGGAGCCACGCGTGCCGGGGCCAAAGAGACGTCTGGCGAGCATTGAGCGGCTCAGTGAAGCGGGCATCCCAGTGCGTGTTTGCGCGTCGCCAATGATCCCGGGCCTAACCGATCACGAGTTGGAGGACATCCTTAAAGCTGGCGCCGAGGCAGGGGCGGTCGCGTCGAGTTGGGTTTTGCTGAGGTTGCCTTACGATGTGTCGGCTTTGTTCTGCGACTGGTTGGAGCGCGAGGTGCCCTCACAAGCGGCCAAGGTGATGGCGCGGGTGCGCGATGCTCATGGCGGCAAAGACTACGACGCGGCGTGGCACAAGCGGATGCGGGGCGAGGGGCTCTATGCCCAAATGATCGCGCAGCGGTACAAGGTGGCGATCCGGCGGTTGGGGCTTCGCGAAAAGATGGATGATCTGCGCTGCGACCTCTTCAGGGTACCGCCGCGGGCAGGGGATCAGCTGAGTTTGTTTTAGGCGCTTGGCGCGGAATCAAGCGCGAAGCGCGCCGCGCAATCGACGGGCCGCCCCCCGGCACGTCGATGTGGCTTCCTCAAACGCATCGAGCTTACAGCGAAGCCAGACAGCAACCATAAAGTGCGATGAACAAAGGGCGATCGACGCGCCGCGGCCCATCGATCACGCTGAACGGGTTGCGTGCCCTTTACGCAGCAGCCCGGCGGCGACCACGGCGCTGGCGCACAGGGGCGGGGCCATCTGTCCCGTCAGAGGCGCTGGAGAATCCACCCAGTGCCGCCTCGATGGCGTCCAGGGTTGGCGCGGACCCTTTGGGTGTCTCTTCTAGAGCGACGCGCATTTTGCGCAGATGATCGGGCGTGGTGCCGCAGCAACCGCCAACGATGGTCGCACCCGCGTCGCGAGCGAGAACGGCGTATTCGGCCATGAGCTCGGGTGTGCCATCGTAGTGGATGTGGCCGTCGTGGTATTTCGGGATGCCTGCGTTGCCTTTCGCGATGATCGGTCGCTTGGCGTCGTCCGCAAAGCCCAGAACCGTGCGCAGGAGGTCAGAGGCGCCCACGCCGCAATTGGCCCCAAACGCCACAGGAGGGTTCGGCAAGCGCTCAACCAAGCGCGCCAGCTGCGGCGCCGTGAGGCCCATCATCGTGCGGCCCGCGGTGTCAAAGCTCATCGTGCCACACCACGGCATGTCAGCGCGCGCAAAGCCCTCAGCCGCGGCCTTAAATTCTTCCGCCGCAGAGATCGTTTCAAGCCAGAGAACGTCGGCGCCGCCCTCCTTCAGGCCCTCGGCCTGTTCGTGAAACATCTCCACGGCGGCCTCATGGGTCAGGGTCCCCATGGGTGCCATAATCTCTCCAGTTGGGCCGACCGAGCCTGCCACGATCACCTCGCGGCCCGAGGCATCGGCCACCTCGCGCGCGATCTCGGCGCCCATGCGCGATAGCTCTCGCGCGCGACTTTCAGCGCCGTGCAGCTTGAGGCGTGAGGCGTTGCCGCCGAACGTGTTTGTCAGGAAAAGGTCGGAACCCGCGTCCACTGCGCCCTTGTAGAGCGCTTCGATCTTGCCGCGCTCGTTCTCGTTCCAGAGCTCCGGCGCGTCCCCGCTTTCCAAACCCATATTGAACAGGTTCGTGCCCGTGGCCCCGTCGGCCAGCACCCAACCTTGAGTTTCAATGAGCTTGGTGAGTTTGGCAGACATGAAGCACGCTCCGAAATGAGAAAGGGCCGCCAGTGGCAGCCCCTCCCGTGTACGCGCGCGCGGTAATCAAAGCTAATTCATAATCCTCAACAAGGTTATGAGCTGAGCTTAGGCTTCATCCATGATCTGCGCTTTGGCCTGCACCATGAGCTCGCCCATTTTGGCGCGGATATCGGCCTCGGAGGCCTTGTCGCCCAGATCGCCGGCGACCTTGCGGTAGACGTCTTCGTCGCCTGCTTCCTCGAAATCGGACTTCACGACTTCCATGGCGTAAGCGGCGGCGTCATCGCCAGATTTGCCCAGCACCTCTGCGGCCCAAAGCCCGAGCAGCTTGTTGCGCCGTGCCTCCGCCTTGAATTGCATCTGGGCATCATGGGCGAACTTGTTCTCGAACGCGTCTGCGCGGTCATCGAAACTAGACATCGGGCGGACCTCCTTACCTTGTCTTCCCAATAGATATCAGTGCTTAGGCCCGATCCCGCAAGAGGCGTTAGACGCCGCGGGGGGCTGAAATCGCGGCAAAGACGCGCGCGACGCCTTTCATAGCGCTCCGGGCAGCCGAGCGCCCTTGCCGCTAAGGCCCCCATGGCCTAAGAGCCGGGTGCGCGTCGCAAGGATGCGCCTATGACCCGGAGGCCACCATGGCACGTCGCAAAAAGGTCTACGAAGGCAAGGCCAAGATCCTCTATGAAGGCCCTGAGCCAGGAACGCTCGTCCAGTACTTCAAGGACGATGCCACCGCCTTCAACGCCGAGAAGAAGGACGTGATCGAAGGGAAGGGCGTGCTCAACAATCGTTTGAGCGAGTTCTTCATGAACGGTCTCAATGCCGTTGGCGTGCCCACGCACTTCCTCAAGCGCCTGAACATGCGCGAGCAGCTGATCCGTTCGTGCGAGATTATCCCGCTCGAGGTGATCGTGCGCAACG
>JBCBFV010000273.1:0-3020 GCA_038527425.1 Pseudomonadota bacterium | reverse complement strand
AAGATATTGCTGTCGATATCGAAAACGCCACGCTTGAGGATGTGCATATCCACACCGACGCGATGAATGCCAATATCGCTGAACTGATCATGGGTCTTGATGACGTCACCGCAGGCTTTCAAAGCGACTTTGATGAGCTGCGCTCGAAGACGGGCTGGGAGAGCTTTGTCGGCTTCTTCAACAAGAACCGCTCTGAGGCGATGCGGCAGGAGCGTCTGCGCACGGCCTCGATCGATGACAAGCTGCAGGATCTGATCGCGAAATCCGACACGATTGTTGAGCTCCTTGAGGGGCAGCTCGCCGTGCTGGAAGACCAGAAGACAAAGGTCGAAGGCAACCTCGGCGGCACGCTTGAGGAGCGGGAGACGGTCGTGGCCGAACTCGAGGCCGTGAAGGCCGAAATCCTCGCCATGGATCCCAAGATCATCGCGCTTGAGGGCAAGATCAGCGTGGAGACCGACGCGGCGGCGCGCACAGCGCTGGAGACTGAGCTGGCCGAGCTCAACGCGTCCTACAACGAGATGGTGCGGGAAGAGCAGGTGAAGCTCGCCCGCTCTCAGACGCTCGAGCGCTACATCGAGAAGGGCAAGACCTGGGTGGACTCGCTGACCAATCAGGCGGCCACGCAGATGGTGCTGATCAACAAGCTGCAGACAGACACAAAACAGCGCGTGGTGCTTTACGATGCGCTGACGAAGTCTTTGAAGACCGCGCAGCAACAGGACGTCGCCCACCGCATCAACGAGATCGGCGTGAAGACGGACCAGGAGGCGCAGACGGCCATGGCCGCGATTGGCTCGGCCACGAACTCCCGCATGGCGGAGATGCTTGAGGCGCACGAGGACCACATGGTCTTTGCCCGCGACGTGCTTGAGCAGAAGGCCAAAGCCGACGAACGCTTCGCGCGGCGCTTTGCCAAGATCGTCGAAAAGCACGACAGCAACGCTTACGGCGGCTGATATGACCGCAGTCACCCGTTGGTCCCTCGTCATCATCGTGGCGGTGGTGCTCTACATGGGCGCCGAGTGGCTTGCTGATATGGCCGGCTGGGCCGAGAGCATGGGCCGCACGTTGGGTATCGGCGCAGGCGTTGGCCTGACTGTCGGCGCCTTGGCCGCGGCTTTGGGCCTCGTGGGGGACAATCGTGGATAGCGCTTGGGGTTTTTCACTCAAAGCTGAGCCCGGTGGATGCAGCGGCCAGCGACAACAGCATGGGGCACTTGATGTCACCTGAATTTGTGGCTGTTAGAAAAACACGGGCTCTGGCGGCCTTGTTCTTGGCGGCTGGTTTCACGCTCGACTTTGCCCTTTCTGAACAGCCAGTTATCTCGGCCGCATCGCTCGGGACTTCGAATTGGGTTGGCGTCGTTTCCTCGGTCGCCGTCGCCATATTCGTAGTTTTCTTGGCTGGCGTTTGGGCTCGCTCCGCAAGAAATCACTTCAAGACTGTGCTGGAGCAACGAACACCCGCTGGAAATGCTATGAGGAGTATGCCTGTGTTTTGGCTGCTGCACATCTATTCTGACGGAACCGATAGGCCGTGAACGACACGACTGCCATTGAAGACACCCGCGTCACGCGGCGCTATTTCCGCAAGTTCGAGCGGATCACCCAGCACATGGGGCGTGTGGCGGGCGTGATGGAGGCCGAGGGGCAGCTCACCAAGGTCGAGGTGGAGGTGCTGAGCCGCTATATCGCGGGGCTCACCTACACGTTCCGGGCGCTGTCGATGAAGTACCTCTTTGCGGGCCGCATCAGCGGGGCCGGCAAGCTGATGTTCGATTTCCGTGAGAGCGGGTTTCCAGCCGCTGCCGAACTCATGGAGATGAGTGTCGATGCCAACCAGGTGGATCGTCATCTGGCGGGCTCGGACACGGTCGCAGTGCTCAAAGACCGGATGGTGCGCAAGATCGTGGGCGACCATGAGATCCCCACGCGGCTGCAGTACGCTCTGAGCCAGCGCCTCTATTACGAAGAGCTCGCGCGGGGGTCGCTCTTTTGGCTTCGGAATGATCCCGATGTGATTTGGCTTGGGACCAGTGGGGAGAGGCGTCGCTTCCTCGTGCATTGGGCGGTTTATGACAGCCAGATCAACCTGCCGACGGTCTATCTGATGGAGCTGGAAGACAGTGGGCGCGAGGCGCTGCCCAAAGACGCGCGGCGCTGGCCCGAGGCGCAGGCGCATCTGATGGCGCAGAGCCAAGGGGACCTGAAGTTGCTGACGATCGCGCGGGGCTTTGATCAGGACTTTGATGATCTGCATCCGAAGCGGCTGCGCCGGTTTCATCTCGGCCCGATGTATAGTCATGCGTTCACCCAGCAGACCGGGCCTTTGCGTCAGGTGCTCTCTCAGGCTGACGCGCCTGAGGGAGAAGACTGGGCGCTTGTCTGGACTGAGGAAGAGCTCGTTGCGAACCGCGTCGAGATGGAGAAATCGGGCTGGTTCGGGCGCGTGGAGCGCCAGATCTTTGCGCTCGATCCCACGGCGGGGCTAGGGGCGGAAACAGGTGCCACCGTGACGCGACGCGCGATCATGTTGCCCGCGCGGCCCTATCAGGCCTTGGCAGAGCTTGGGCCCCCGGGACTGCAGGACGTTCGGAAATTCGTGGTGAGCCCCGGTGGGCGGGTGCTTGTCTATTGAGGTGGGGGCGTGACGCGAAGGCGGATGCCTCCGGCGGAAGTACGGGGCACGAAGAAGGTGGGGCGCGTTTTGAGCGGGGTCCGGCGCGTGTTGAGAGAGGTGTGAGGCGATGAGCCAGATGTCAGATCAGATGGAGCTTCGTGAGGAGGAAATCCTTGCGCATTACGCGGCGGCGCTGGCGCTTCTCGATGGATTTGATCATGCGCCGCGTGTGGCGAAAGCGCGGGTGACGGCGGCTGAGGTGTCGCACGGTGTGGCGGCGTCGCGGCGCCGGTTTAGGTCGACGACGCCGGGGTTGTCGGCTGCGCGGACGGTGCGGGCGGCAGACGTTGATTTGCGGGAGCGGATTGAGACGGGAGAGCTGCTGTCACCTTTGCAG
>JBCBFV010000272.1:0-3027 GCA_038527425.1 Pseudomonadota bacterium | reverse complement strand
TATCGAAGATTCGGGTGAGCGTCGGTCAACGCGTGAGCCGCGGACAGCATATCGGTGACCTCGGCAATTCCGGTCGTTCGACCGGGCCTCATCTCCACTATGAGGTGCGTGTCGGGGGCAAACCGGTCAACCCAATGATCTACATCAAGGCTGCAAGAGATGTTTTCTAAGAGCAAAATCAACGAGCCCGCTTCCCCAGCGGACACACCGAAAGCCGAAGCGATGCCCGAGCCGAAGGCCGAGTTCAAATCCAGCGTGAACGCGACGCCGAAGGCAAAGCCGCCGGCATCTGTCCTGTCGGCTGACCTGACCATCAGCGGCAACCTGCGCACCTCTGGTGACATCCAGATCGAAGGCCAGGTCGAAGGCGACATCCGCGCCCACCTCCTGACCGTTGGCGAAGGCGCCACCGTCAAGGGTGAGTGCATCGCAGACGACGTCGTCGTGAACGGCCGCATCATCGGCCGCGTGCGTGGCCTGAAGGTGCGCCTGACGTCCACCGCACGCGTTGAGGGTGACATCATCCACAAGACCATCGCCATTGAGAGCGGTGCGCACTTTGAAGGCTCCGTTCAGCGCCAGGACGATCCGCTCTCCTCGGGCGGCGCCAAGAAGGCGGTCCCGGCTGCGGGCTCTTCCAAAGCAGAAGGCTAAGATCTTCTCATGAATTCGGAAGAAGCGCCGCAGAGCTCTGCGGCGCTTTCTTTTTGCGCCCCGGAGAACCGGAGAGGGATCCTGTTCGCAGCCATCCTTGCCTCTTCATTGGCGTTCATCGATGGCACTGTCGTGTCGATCGCCCTACCCGCCATGCGTGCCTCCCTCGAGGCGACACTGCCTGAGGCGCAGTGGTTCTCGAACGCTTACATGCTCTTTCTGTCGGCGCTGATCCTTGCGGGCGGCGCGCTGGGGGATCGTTTCGGTCTCGCCCGCGTCTTTGGCTTGGGCATCGCCGTATTCATCGTGGCGTCGCTGGCCTGCGCGCTGGCCCCCTCTCCCGATTTCATGATCGTGGCGCGCGCGCTGAAGGGCGTGGGAGCGGCCCTCATGGTGCCGGGGTCGCTCGCGCTGATCTCGCGCGCCTACCCCAAAGACGAACGCGGGCGCGCGATTGGGATCTGGGCCGCAGCCTCGGCCCTCACGACCGCCTTGGGGCCCATCGTCGGCGGCCTGGTCCTGACGCTCGGCGGGCCCGAGTTCTGGCGATGGATTTTCGCAATCAACCTGCCGCTCGGGGTGCTCGCGCTTGTTGTCCTCTACCGGTCGGTCAAATCTGACCCCGCTCAGGAAGACGCGCCGGTGGATTGGATTGGGGCAGGCTTAGCCACGCTCGGGCTCGGCGGGCTGGCCTGGGGGCTGACTGATCTGGAGGCGGTCTGGGCGTCGGGCGGTGGCGTCGTATTGCTCATCGTCTTCTTGCTGCATGAAGCGCGCACGGCGCATCCCATGATGCCGCTGTCGCTCTTCGGGGACCTGCGCTTTACAGCCGCGAACCTCAGCACATTTCTTGTCTATGCCGCCCTCGGGGCGATGCTCTTTTACCTGCCGATGTCAGTCATCACGGCGTGGGACGTCACGCCGATTGAGGCCTCAGCGGCATTCGCGCCGCTTTCCATCTTCATCTCGACGATGTCGACCCGTGCAGGCACCATGGCGGACCGTTGGGGCCCTGAGCCCATTATTGCCATCGGCGCCGCAATCGTAGCCGTCGCCTACGCTCTCGTCGCTCTGACCGCGCCCTTGCAGAGCTTCTGGGTCGCGACGGTCCCCGGCATGTGTCTTGCAGGCTTTGGCATGGCACTCATCGTCGCCCCGCTCTCGACAGCGGTGATGGCGGCAGTGGAAGACAGCCAAACGGGAGCGGCTTCAGGCGTCAATAACGCCATCGGCCGGATTGCAAGCCTGTTGAGTATCGCCGCTGCAGGCTCCATCGCGGCTTGGGCCTATGCCAATGCAGGTGGCCCGATCAGCTTTGGGGCCGAGGGCACAGGGGGCGGCCATGAAGAGGCCGTCACACGCGCTTTCGCTCAGGTCGCTTGGGCGGCCTCCGCGCTCGCCGCGATATCGGCCGTCACGATGCTTTTGCTGCGGTCACCAAAGCAGGGCGCCTAGAGGTCCATTCCGCTGCCGTGTGATAGCGTTTGGCGAGAGCAATCAGGGACAGGTCTGCGTCGCGCGGACCGATCAGCTGGATCCCCATGGGCAGTCCGCCCTCCGAGAAGCCCGCCGGCATCGCAAGCGACGGCAGGCCGAGGATGTTGACCGGCACGGTGATCTCCATCCAACGGTGATAGGTATCCAACGCCACGCCGTCGATCTCCTTTGGCCAATCGATGTCTGCGGCGAAGGGGAAGCACTGGGCTGTGGGCATGATGAGCGCGTCGTAGGTCTCAAAGAGCTCTGACGCTTTGGCGAACCAGTCTGAGCGGATGGCACTCGCACGATGCACCTCCATGGCGGTGAGCTTCAGGCCGCGCTCCGCCTCCCAGATCGCCTCAGGCTTGAGCAATGCACGCAGCTTTGGGTCAGCCATCGCTGGCGCCAGCGACCCCGCGACCATCCAAGACCGAAGCGTCGTCCACGCCTCCCAAAGGGCATCTCGGTCGAAAGGAGCTTGTACAGGCTCAACGCTGCACCCGAGCCCTTCCAGCACCTTCAGCGCGCCCTCGCAGACCTCAAGGACGCCCGGCTCTGTCGGGTAAGCGCCGGACCAATCCCCCAACCAGCCGATGCGCTTTGGCGCGGACCCCGCCGCGGTGAGCTGCCGTCCATGAGGTTGGCGCGGATCGGGCCCAGCCATCACGCGCAGCATCAGCTCGATATCTTCGGGCGACCGTGCCATGGGGCCTGCGGTGGCGAGCTGATGGAGGAACGTGTCGCCCTTGGGTTCCAGCGGCACGAGGCCGAATGTCGGACGCAGGCCATAGGTATTCGACCAGCCCGCCGGATTGCGGAGTGATCCCATCATGTCCGACCCATCCGCCAGCGCGACCATGCCCGTGGCCAATGCCACCGCGGCCCCACCCGACG
>JBCBFV010000271.1:0-3058 GCA_038527425.1 Pseudomonadota bacterium | reverse complement strand
TTTGCATTCGGCCTCCACGAAAGGTGTGGCGTCGGTGCGGTTGAGGCTTGGCGTCTCCGTGAACTCCGGCGGCGCGAAATAGAGCGGGGTTTCCAGCCCCCAGCTCACACCCCAGCGCGCGCCAGCGGCGGTCATCGCGCTGTATGCCGGGGCCATGCGCAGCGGACGACCTGCGGGAAGCTGCTCGTTCGGGTAGCTCATCACGAAGCGGCGGGAATAGAACTGGCCCGTCGTCTGCTTGATGTATTCCTTGTTGGAATGCTGCGGCCCGTAGCGCGCGATATCCATGGACCAGGCGTCGGTCTCCGTCTCGCCATGGATCATCCATTCGGCGAGCGTCTTGCCCACGCCGCCGCCCTGCAGGAAGCCTGCCATCACACCGCAGGCCAGCCAGTAATTCGGCACGGAGGACACGGGGCCCACCAGCGGGTTGCCATCGGGCGAGAATGTGAAGGCGCCGTTGACCCAGCTCTGAATGCCCACATCGTTGAGGCAGGGGTAGCGTTCGAAGGCCAACATCAGCTCGCGCTCGATGCGGTCCGGGTCTTCCTGCAGCAGCTCAATGCCGTAGTTCCACGGCGCACCGTCCATCATCCAGTGCTGGTGATCGACCTCGTAGATGCCCACGAGGATGCCCTTCTTGTCCTGGCGCATGTAGGTGAAGCCCTCGAGGTCCACGGTCATGGGTACTTCGAAATCAAGCGCTTCGATCTCGGGGATCGTCTCCGTCAGGAAGTAGTGGTGGGCGAGGGGGGAAACCGGCAGGTCGAGCCCCACCATGCGGCCGCATTGCTTGGCCCAGAGGCCGCCGGCATTCACCACGTGCTCGGCGCGGATCGTGCCCTTTTCGGTGACGACCTCCCAGTGGTCGCCCTTCCAGTTCAGCTCTTCGACCTTGTTGTGTTCGATGATGTCGGCGCCGCGCTTTTTCGCGGCACGGGCATAGGCGTGAACGGTGCCGGTGGTATCGACATAGCCTTCGCGGTCCGCCCAGAGGCCGCCGATGACGCCCTCGGTGGACATGATCGGGCAGGAGGCTTTGATTTCCTCCGGCGTCATGAGGTGGCAGTCTTCGATGCCGATGGTCTGGAAGGTGCGGTAGGCGGCCTGCAGCCATTCCCAGCGTTCGGGCGCGCAGGCCACCGTGACACCGCCGGTCATGTGCAGCCCGATATCGATGCCGCTCTCTTCCTCCACCTCGGTCAGGAGGTCGATGGTGTAGGCCTGGAGCGCGGCCATGTTCGGGTCGGCGTTGAGCGCGTGGATGCCGCCCGCTGCGTGCCAGGAGGAGCCAGCGGTCAGCACGTTGCGTTCGAGGATGGCGACATCCGTCCAGCCGAACTTCGTGAGGTGATAGGCAACGGAGGCGCCGACGACGCCTCCACCAATGACGACGACCCGATACTGGTCTTTCATGGCTCTCTCCCTGTCTTGTTGGGAAAGAGCCTATAAGCGCCGGGGCCTGATTCTAGACAGAAGTGTCCAGACCCTTGTCAGTTTGCGACACAGCTCTCCACCGCGGAGGCGATGGTGCCCACGATTTCGCTGTAGCTCTGCCCGTCGAGGCCCGTCGGCGCGATGGAGACGACCGTGACGCCCGTGTCATTTGCCAGCGCTTCGATCATGGCTTGCGGCGCTTCGGGGTCGGTCAGCAGGCAGGGCGTGCCTTCCATGCTGTGGGCTTCCATGTCGTCGCGGATGAAGCGCAGCGTCGAGGGGCCGGGGGCCGAGCCGTCGTAGCCTGCGATCGTCTCTTCGACGTCGAGGCCAAGCTCCGCCATGTAGCCCAGCGCGTTGTGGTAGGTGTAGATGGTGGTGTCGATAGCCTCGAAGCGGGCTTCGAGGTCGGCTTCTACGGCTTCCATCTCTTCCCCGAAGGCCACCGCGTTGGCGATGAAGGTCGCGGCATTGGCCGGGTCGATCTGTGCGAGCTCGACAGCCATGGCGGTGGCCCAGATCGCGGCGTTCTCGGGGTCAAGCCAGGCATGGGGGTCTACGCCGCCATGGTCGTGGTCGTCATGACCGGCATGGTCGTCGTCATGGCCGTGCTCGTCGCCGTGGTCATGATCGTCGTCCTTTTCCATGGACGCCTCTTCGCTGTGGTCGTCGCCATGGTCGTGATCGTGGTCATCGTCCTTTTCCATGGAGGCTTCTTCGCCGTGGTCGTCGCCATGGTCATGGTCGTGATCGTCGTCCTTCTCCATGGACGCCTCTTCGCCATGGTCGTGATCATCCTCATCGCCGTGATCGTGATCATCGTGGTCGTCATGATCATCGTGGTCATCGTGATCGTCATGGTCGCCGTGATCATGCTCCCCGCTGATCACGTGGACACCTGCCACCTCGATCAGCTCGAGCGACGCGCCCTCGCGGCTCTCGGCGGCATCTTCGAGCCACGGCGTCATCACATGCCCCATCCAGGCCAAAAGGTCCGAATCCTGAATATCCCGCGCCTGGCTCGGGCGCAGAGCGAAGTCATGCGCTGAGGACGTGCCATCGGTGAGGCTCGTCACCGTTCCGGCATCGCCAACGACGGCGCGGGCGATGGCGGCCGTCGCGGGGATGTCCGTGACGATGGAGACATCGGCGGCAGCCGGCGCAGCAGTTGCGGCGGCGAGGGCGAGGGCGGAGATCGAGAGGCGCATGCGGGATCCTTTGAGAACCGGGTAACGAGATGTTTCGAAGGGATGTGCTAGAAGAGATGTTATAATATATCAACCGTAATCTCTTTGGCCGCGCTTGCGACCTTCCGCTTCGCCAAGGTAAGGGCACGTATGGACAAACAGTTCGAACCGCACGACCACGGGGCCTGCATCAGCGATGCTCTCGCTGCCGCGGATGCGCAATGCGCCGAACGCAACGTGCGCCTGACGCCTGTGCGCCGGCGAGTGCTGGAGATACTGCTCGAAGAACATCACGCGCTCGGCGCCTATGACGTGCTGGACCGGTTGCGGGACGAGGGCCTCGGGTCGCAACCGCCTGTGGCCTACCGGGCGCTTGAGTTCCTCGTCAAAGAGGGGCTGGCCCACCGGATCGAGCGTTTGAACGCTTTCGTCGC
>JBCBFV010000270.1:0-3084 GCA_038527425.1 Pseudomonadota bacterium | reverse complement strand
GGCAAGAAGCTCACCAACGTTCGGGCTTCCGGCAATGATGAGGCCGTACGCCTCACGACGCCGATCAAGATGAGCCTCGAGGAAGCGATCGCTTATATCGACGACGACGAGCTGGTCGAAGTCACCCCGAACGCAATCCGGCTACGCAAGCGGTATCTCGACCCGCACGAGCGCAAGCGTCAGGCGCGCGCTGCCTCCTAAGGCACGGGCACCAAAAAACAAAAAGGCCGCCCAACGGGGCGGCCTTCTTCGTTCAGACGGTTGGTTTACGCCAGTAGCGCCTTTACTGCAGCGATGGCCGCATCAGCCTCAGCCGCATCCTTCGCGCCCCCTTGCGCCAACGTCGGACGGCCACCGCCGCCCCGCCCACCAAGGGCCTCGACCGCGGCCTTAACCATATCGACGGCGTTGAGCTTGCCCGCGAGGTCATCTGTCAGACCCGCGGCAACAGCTGCCTTCCCGTCCGCCTCTGCAATCAGCAGCACGGCAAGGGAGCCATGCTCCGCCTTTTGCGCATCGATGAGCGCCGGCAGATCTTTCCCGGTGACACCTTCCAGCACCATGGCGAGGAACGGCGTGCCGCCCACGTCCTCCGGGGCGTTCGTCTTCGCGCCACCGCCCATGGCCACCGCGCGGCGCAGATCAGCAATCTCTGCCTGCATGGCTTTCCGCTCCGCGAGGAGTTGTGCCACGCGATCCGGCACATCAGCGGCCTGCGTGTTGAGCGCAAGCGCCGTGTCCGCAAGACGCTGATCCTGGGTGTTGAGATAGGCAAAGGCAGCCGCGCCGGTCAGCGCCTCGATCCGGCGCACACCGGCAGACGACGCGCTGTCGCCCAGCGTCACGAAAGTGCCAATGTCACCGGTCTGTGCGACATGGGTGCCGCCGCAAAGCTCGATCGAATAGGTATCGCCCTCCGGCCCGCGGCCAGAGCCCTCTTCGCGGCCCATGGAAACGACGCGGACCTCATCGCCGTATTTTTCCCCGAAAAGCGCCTGAGCGCCGAGGTCCCGCGCATCGTCGGGCGCCATCAGGCGTGTCTCGACGGTGGCGTTCTGGCGAATGTAGTCGTTCACCTCTTTCTGGACCTGCTGCAGCTCTTCACCCGTGAGGGCCTGGTTGTGGCTGAAGTCAAAGCGCAGACGATCCGGCGCGTTGAGCGAGCCCCGCTGAGCCACGTGGCCGCCCAAAGCATGGCGCAGCGCTTCGTGCAGAAGGTGCGTGGCGGAGTGGTTCGCGCGGATCTGTGCGCGCCGCGCGTGATCCACCGTCAGTGCCGCGCCTTGCCCAACGGAGACCTCGCCTTCGACGACTTCACCGATGTGGATGAAGACGCCCGCGGCTTTCTTCGTATCCGAGATTTCAACACGACCCGTGGCTGTCGTCAGCACACCGGCGTCGCCGACCTGACCGCCGCTTTCTGCGTAGAAAGGCGTCTGGTTCAGCGCGACCTGCACCTTTGTGCCGGCCTTCGCTTCGTTGGCAGCGTCGCTGCCCAGCACGAGCGCGGTGATCTGGCCTTCTGCCGCCTCAAGCTCATAGCCTAGGAATTCCGTGGCGCCGTTCTGGTCGGCCACGTCGAACCACACGGTGGCGTCTGCCGCTTCGCCGGACCCGGCCCAAGCCGCGCGCGCCTTGGCCTTTTGTTCGGCCATGGCGGCGTCAAAGCCGTCAGTTTCCACGGCGCGGCCCTTTTCGCGCAGCGCGTCCTGCGTGAGGTCGAGCGGGAAGCCATAGGTGTCATAGAGCTTGAAGGCTGCTGCCCCAGGCAGATCCGCGCCCTCGGCCAGGCCGGAGACCTCATCTTCGAGGAGCTTCAACCCGCGATCGAGCGTCTGGCGGAAGCGCGTTTCCTCGGACAGCAGCGTGTCCTGGATCAGCGTCTTGGCCTGGCCCAGCTCCGGATAGGCTGCGCCCATCTGTTGCACGAGGGCGGGCACCAGCTTGTGCATCAACGGATCCGTGACCCCGAGCTGATGCGCGTGACGCATGGCGCGGCGCATGATGCGGCGAAGGACGTAACCGCGCCCATCGTTCGACGGCATCACGCCGTCTGCGATCAGGAAAGAGGTGGAGCGCAAGTGGTCCGCGATCACCCGGTGATGCGTTTTGCCCGGCCCGTCCGGATCGGTGGAGGAGGCATCGGCCGACGCCTCGATCAGCGCGCGCATCAGGTCGGTCGAATAGTTATCGTTCGTCCCCTGCAGGAGCGCGGCTACCCGCTCGATCCCCATGCCGGTGTCGATCGATTTGTTCGGCAGGTCCACGCGGGAGCCGTCTTCGAACTGCTCGTATTGCATGAAGACGAGGTTCCATATCTCCACAAAGCGGTCGCCGTCTTCTTCCGGCGATCCTGGAGGGCCGCCCCAGATGTGGTCGCCGTGGTCGTAGAAGATCTCGGTGCAGGGGCCACAGGGACCGGTTGGGCCAGCGGACCAGAAGTTGTCGTCGGTAGCGATACGGATGATGCGATCGTCGCTGAGGCCTGCGTGCTTCTTCCAGATCTCCACGGCTTCATCGTCGGTGTGGTAGACCGTGACGAGAAGTTTGCTCTTATCGATGCCGAGCTCTTTGGTGACGAGGTCCCAGGCAAAGGGGATCGCGTCTTCCTTGAAGTAGTCCCCGAAGGAGAAGTTGCCGAGCATCTCGAAAAACGTGTGATGGCGCGCGGTGTAGCCCACGTTATCGAGGTCGTTGTGCTTGCCCCCCGCACGAACACATTTCTGCGCCGTCGTCGCGCGCGTATAGTCACGGGTCTCGACGCCCGTGAAGAGGTTCTTGAACTGCACCATGCCCGCTGCAGTGAACATCAACGTGGGATCGTTGCGCGGCACCAAAGGCGAGCTATCGACAACCGCGTGCCCCTCCTTTTCGAAGAAGCCGAGGAAGGAGCTCCGGATCTCGTTCAAACTGGGCATGGTTGGCCTCGCATAGTCACCTTTCGGGTGACATATCCCTGCCTCCCTAGGGTGTCCACTTGCGATGCGCAGGTGCAGGCCGAATGACCCCTGCCTTGGTCACAAAAAAAGGGCCGCCCTGTAGGCGACCCTCTTTGAATGTCTGCTGGCTTAGCCCTCGAGAACG
>JBCBFV010000269.1:0-3098 GCA_038527425.1 Pseudomonadota bacterium | reverse complement strand
CTCGGGCGCGATTGACGAACAAGCGCTCTTCTACCTGCGGTCGCGCGGGGTGCCGCGGAAGGAGGCTGAAGACCTCCTGACGCTCTCCTTTCTCGCCGAAGCACTGGAGGAGATCGAGGACGAGGCCCTCGCCGAGATGGTGCAAGCCAAGATCGAAGACTGGCTGCGCGGCTAATGCCTGTCACGACAGATATCGTGCAAAGCTACCGCCGTCCGCGGAAGGTGTTTCGGCGCCTTCTGGACGGTGGCCAGCGGGAGGATCGCGCCATTGCGATCCTCGCCGGTGCCTGTCTGATCTTCTTTGTGGCCTCTGCGCCCGGTTATGCGCGTGAGGCGGCGCTGACGGGGGAAGACCTCGCGCAGCTGTTGACCTATTCGCTCTTTGGGACGCTCTTCATCATGCCGCTCCTGTTCTACGGGATCGCGGCGCTGAGCCATTTGGTCGTGAAGCCTTTCGGTGGCAAGGGCACGTGGTTCGGGGCGCGGCTCGCGCTCTTTTGGTCACTCTTGGCCACTTCACCTCTGATCCTCCTTTGGGGCCTCACGCGGGGCTTCATCGGGCCGGGCTTTCAGGCCGATCTGGTCGGTGTGATCTGGCTGGCGGTCTTCCTTCTCTTCTGGACGCTGAACCTGCGCGAGGCAGAGCGCGCATGAACGGGATGGTCAACCTCATGATGCTCTCCGTGACGCGCCCGCAGGAGGCCGCAGCGGAGCTGCTCGGCCTCAACCTCAGCCGCGAGGTGGCGTGGCTGCTCCTGGGTGCCGCGACGGTGCTTTCGGTGATTGCGACTTTCGTGGTCTCCGGCGGGCAGCAGGCGCAGGTGGTGCAGGGGCTGCCGCCCTTTAGCCCGCTGATGCTGGCACTTTTCCTTGGCTGTTCTTCGATCGTTATGGGCTATGCGATCCACTTTACCGGCAATGCGATGGACGGGACGGGGAACCTGACCAATTCCATCCTCGTGGTGGCCTGGCTGCAGGTGCTGCAGCTTGGGGGGCTTTTGGTGCAGGCCGCGGCACTGGTGGTGTCGGCGACCTTCTCCGCTTTTGTGGGGCTCTTTGTGGGCGTGGCGCTCTTCTTCTGGGTGTTCCCGAGCTTCCTGAAGGTGCTCCACGGCTTTGCCTCGATGGGGCGTGCTGCGCTCCTCATGCTCTTTGTTATCGTGGGTATCGGCCTCGGCCTGACCCTAATCCTCGGCCTCATCGGAGTTGGCATGTGACCTACGACGTGAACGCAATCCGCAACGATTTTCCGATCCTGTCCCGTGAGGTGAACGGCAAGCCGCTGGTTTATCTCGACAACGGCGCTTCGCCGCAAAAGCCGCAGGCCGTTATCGATGCGGTAACGCGGGGCTACAGCCACGAATACGCCAATGTTCACCGTGGCTTGCACTATCTTTCTAACCTTGCGACCGACAAGTACGAGGCCGTGCGTGGTAAGCTCGCCAAGTTTCTGAATGCGCCGTCCGAGGATGAGATCGTCTTCACCTCCGGCACGACGGAGGGGATCAACCTCGTGGCCTATGGCTGGGCCATGCCGCGCTTTGAGGCGGGCGATGAGGTGGTGCTGTCGATCATGGAGCATCACGCCAACATCGTGCCATGGCACTTCATGCGCGAACGCCAAGGTGCCGTACTGAAGTGGGTCGACGTGGACGCCACCGGCGCGCTTGACCCGCAGGCGATCATTGATGCGATCGGCCCGAAGACCAAACTTGTCGCAATCACGCATCTTTCCAATGTATTGGGCACCAAGGTTGATGTGAAAGCAATCGTCGAGGCGGCCCATGCGAAGGGCGTGCCCGTGCTCGTCGATGGCTCGCAGGCAGCGGCGCACATGGCCGTGGACGTGGCCGACCTCGGCTGCGACTTCTACGCCGTCACGGGTCACAAGCTCTACGGGCCGTCCGGGTCTGGCGCGATCTACATCAAGTCCGAGCGTATGGCCGAGATGCGCCCCTTCATCGGCGGCGGCGACATGATCGCCGAGGTCCACCGGGATGAGATCACCTGGAACAAGCCGCCCATGAAGTTCGAGGCCGGCACGCCGGGTATTGTGCAACAGATCGGGCTGGGTGCCGCGATCGACTACCTCATGGACCATGGGATGGACGCCATCGCCGCCCACGAGGACACGCTACGCGACTATGCGGTGGCCAAGCTCGGTGGGCTCAACTGGCTCAACGTGCAGGGGCAGACGGCGGATAAGGCCGCGATCTTCTCCTTCACCATGAACGGCGCGGCTCATGCTCACGACATCTCCACGATCCTCGACAAGAAGGGGATCGCGGTCAGGGCAGGGCACCACTGCGCCCAGCCGCTGATGGAGCACATGGGCGTCCCCGCCACGGCGCGCGCCTCCTTCGGGATGTACAACACCACCGCTGAGGTGGACGCCCTTGTGGAGGCGTTGGAGCTCTGCCACGATCTGATGGCGTAAGGAGTTGCGTGGGCCTGCACTGAGGCCTATAGCAGCCCAGCGGGACCGTTAGCTCAGCTGGATAGAGCGCTGCCCTCCGAAGGCAGAGGCCAGAGGTTCGAATCCTCTACGGTCCGCCACTTTTGTCCGCAGACGCTGTTCCTTGTCGCGAAAGCGCGTTTGCCTCTAGGCCATGAAATTCTTGGGCTGGAGCCCGGACTGGAACCAGTTGATCAGGCTCACCATCGAATAGACCGGCAGTCCAACCGCCTGTTGGATGGCGGGGGCATAGGGGATCATGTTGGTGCATTCGAGCACAATGGCCCCGACTTGCGGATGGTCGCGCACCAGCTTCATCGCCGCCTCGACGTTGTCTTCGCGGGCGGCCGACACGTCTAACTCCAATTCATCTTTCAGGATCGTACGGGTAAAGGTCCGCAGGCCTTCGGTGGTCCCTACGGGCGTGCCCGGCGGTACGTTTGCGGCTGAAAGGTGCTGTTCGGTGAGGGTGTCGCCAGAGATCGTCAACACGCCGCAGGTCTTTCCACGCGGGAGCGTGGCGTTCACCATGGCCACCTGCATCAGAGAGGAGGTCACGACAGGCACCCTGAGCGCGGCGCTAAGCTCCTCCTGAAAAAGCGACAGAAATCCGCAGCTGGTTGTGATCCCATCGGCCCCCATC
>JBCBFV010000268.1:0-3116 GCA_038527425.1 Pseudomonadota bacterium | reverse complement strand
GCCACCGCCTCGGACCAGATGATCGTCATCGCGGATGTGACGAAGGGCGTGGATACGCTCGGTAACTTCCCGCTGCCCGTCGAGGTCATTCCATTTGGTTGGCAAACGACGAAGGCGCTGATCGAAGAGATGCTTGCGGCGATGGATGTGCTGGGCCAGCAAACCTCGCTGCGCATGAATGGGGACGCGCCATTCGTGACTGATGAAGGCAACCACATCCTTGATCTCCACCTCAATCGGATCGGGGCGGCACGGCAGCTGTCGATGGCGCTGAACCAAATCCCGGGCGTGGTCGAGAATGGCCTCTTCATGGATATCTGCGACGTGGTCGTGGTGGGCTACGGCGATGGCCGCGTGGAAGTGCGCGACATCAACGATGGCACTGTCCACGAGGACAAGATCAACTTCGTCGACACCGACAACCTCTTCTCCGATTTGATGGATTGATCGCTGCTTGCAGGCACACAAAATCGCGAGAGGATGGCCCTATGGCGCGATTGGAAGCTGATTTCACACACAGAGGGATTTCAGTCCGGACGTTTGCGGCCTAAATAGGCGCTGGAACGACGGAAAGGACCGCCCATGGCTTACGACTATGATCTCTTCGTGATCGGGGGCGGCTCGGGTGGTGTGCGGGCGGCGCGTGTCGCAGCCGGTGGCGGCGCCAAGGTCGCGCTGGCCGAGGAAGACCGCTACGGCGGCACCTGCGTGATCCGCGGCTGCGTTCCCAAGAAGCTCATGGTTTTTGCCTCCACCTATTCGGCAGCTTTCGAGGAAGCGCGCGATTATGGGTGGGAGGTCTCCTCCGGCCCGTTCAACTGGCACGCCTTCAAGAGCAAGCTGGAAGACGAACTCGACCGGCTCGAGTCTGTCTATCAGCGCTTGCTGGACAATTCGGGGGTGGAGCGCTTTTCCCAGCGCGCCACCGTAAAGGGCGCTCACGAGATTGAACTAGCGGACGGCACGGTCAAATCCGCCGAGACCATCCTCGTGGCCACGGGCGGTCGCCCGGTCGTGCCTGAGATGCCCGGCGCCGAGCTCGGCATCACCTCCAACGAGATTTTCCACCTCGATGAGCTTCCCAAGCGGATGCTGATCATTGGGGGCGGTTATATTGCCTGCGAATTCGCGGGCATCATGACGGGCCTCGGCGTGGAAGTCTGCCAGTGGTACCGAGGGGCTCAGATCCTGCGCGGCTTTGATGACGAGGCGCGCGGCGCCATCGCGGATGGGATGCGCGCGCGGGGTGTGGACCTGCACACTGGTACCAATGTCATGGAAATGAAGCGCCTGGCGGATCATGATCCAGATATGGACGCTGTGCCGATTGGTGATCGTGGCCCTCAAGGCACCCGCTACGATGGCCCACGCGGCAAGGCTGGCCCGATTTGGGTGAAGTCGACCACCGGTAGCGAGATGGTCTTTGACCAAGTGCTCTTTGCCACGGGTCGCACGCCCAACACCGAAGGCCTGGGCCTGCCTGGAGCCGGTGTCGAGGTCGGTCGGCGCGGGGAGGCAGTGGTTGATGAATACTCTCGCACGGCCACCCCTTCGATCTACGCCATCGGCGATGTCACCAACCGCGTGCAGCTGACGCCGGTGGCCATCCGCGAAGGCATGGCCTTTGTCGACACCGTCTTCAACGACACGCCAACAGCCGTGGATCACGAGCTCATCCCGTCGGCCGTTTTCACTCAGCCTGAGTTCGGCACCGTCGGCCTCACCGAGGAAGAAGCCCGCGACCAAGAGCCGATCGAAGTCTATGCCACGTCCTTCCGCGCCATGCGTCAGGCCTTTGCAGGTCGCGACGAACGCGTGCTGATGAAGCTGATCGTGAGCCAGGCCACACGGCGCGTTCTGGGGTGCCACATCGTCGCAGATGGCGCGGGCGAGATGATCCAGCTCGCCGGTATCGCGGTGAAGATGGGGGCAACGAAGGAAGACTTCGACCGCGTTTGCGCGGTCCATCCCACGATGTCTGAAGAACTTGTGACGATGAAGACACCGGTGAGAACGGCGTAAAATCAGTTGAAATTCCCTGAAAGGCCCACATTTGTGTGGCAATCCATGAAACGAGCAAGGAACAGCAATGGCTGGTAACAATGGCGGCCCCTGGGGGGGCGGCGGCGGCGGAAACAACGGATCGGGCGGCGGTGGCAATCGCGGCAATCGCCCGGGCGGTGGTAACCGCGGTAACGGCGACGGCCCGCAAATCCCCGAAATTGATGAAATCATGAAAAAGGGTCAGGAGCAGTTGCGCGTCCTCATGGGCGGCCGTGGCGGTTCCAACAACGGCTCTGGCGGTGACGGCGGCGGCGGTGGCCCGGCCCTCACGCGCGGCACAGTGGGCCTAGGTGCCCTGGCGGTGCTTCTCCTTTGGGCCTTCAACTCTTTCTACACGGTGCGTCCGGAAGAACAGTCGGTGGAGCTTTTCCTCGGTGACTTCTCGAGCATCGGGCAGCCGGGTCTGAACTTCGCACCTTGGCCGGTGATGACCTACGAGATCCTGCCGGTAACGCGGGAACAGACGGTCGAAATCGGCACTGGCACGCGCGGTGGTGATGCGGGCCTGATGCTCACGGGTGATGAGAACGTGGTCGATATCGACTTCCAGGTCGTCTGGAATATCTCCGACCCGTCGCAGTACCTCTTCAACCTGGCAGACCCGCCGCAGACGATCGACGCCGTGGCTGAATCGGCCATGCGTGAGATCATCGCGCAGTCGCAGCTGGCGCCGATCTTGAACAGAGACCGTGCTGTCATCTCGCAGCGTCTGGAGGATCTCATCCAGTCGACGCTCGATAGCTACGAATCCGGCATCAACGTCATTCGTGTGAACTTTGACCGCGCTGACCCGCCACAAGACGTGATCGCGGCCTTCCGCGACGTTCAGGCGGCTGAACAGGAACGTGACCGGCTCCAGAACGAGGCCGACGCCTATGCCAACCGTGTTCTCGCCGAAGCGCGTGGTGAAGCGGCGCAGGTCCTCGAACAGGCCGAAGCCTACCGCGCGCAGGTGGTCAACGCCGCACAAGGTGAGGCATCGCGCTTCTCTGCGGTTCTCGATCAGTACCTCCAGCAGCCCGATATCACGCGCCAGCGTCTCTACCTCGAGA
>JBCBFV010000267.1:0-3153 GCA_038527425.1 Pseudomonadota bacterium | reverse complement strand
CGATTGATCCCGAAAAGTACGAGATCAATCGGGGCCTGCTCAGGCGCGGGTGCGTCTTCCTTCGGCGCCTCTGCGATCACAGGCGCCTCAACGCCCATCGTCTCCGCCATGCGGCGCGACAGCGTGCGGAACTCCATGGAAGCGAGGAATTCGAGCAGCCGTTCAGGCTCCGGGTCCTTCACCTCGAGCGTCTCGAGGCCGTAATCGAGCTCCATCTCGCAATCGAGCTGCACGAGCTTCTTCGACAGCTCGATCTGCGCGCGGTTGTCGATGAGGGTCTGCCGACGCTTGGGCTGCTTGATCTCTTCCGCGCGATCCAGCAGCTCCTCGAGGGAGCCGTATTCGTTGATCAAGAGCGCCGCCGTCTTGATCCCGATCCCCGGCGCACCCGGCACGTTATCGACACTGTCCCCGGCAAGCGCCTGAACATCGACCACGCGCTCCGGCCCAACGCCGAATTTCTCCTCCACGCCTTCGACACCAATGCGCTTGTTCTTCATGGCGTCGAGCATCTCAACGCCGCCGCCCACAAGCTGCATGAGGTCTTTGTCCGACGAGATGATCGTAACGCGACCACCGGCCTCGCGGGCCCGGCACGCGAGCGTGGCGATGATGTCGTCGGCCTCAAAACCCTCCTGCTCGAGACAGGCGATGTTGAAGGCGCGCGTCGCCTCGCGGGTCAGCGGGATTTGCGGGCGCAGGTCCTCGGGCATCTCGTCCCGGTTGGCCTTGTAGAGGTCGTACATGTCATTGCGGAATGTGTGCGAGCCCTTGTCGAAGACGACCGCACAGTGCGTGGGCGCATCGGCCCCGGTATTGGCCGCAATGTAGCGGCGCAGCATGTCGCAAAAGCCCTGAACAGCCCCCACCGGCAATCCGTCAGATTTGCGCGTCAGCGGCGGCAAAGCGTGGAAGGCGCGAAAGATGAACGCCGAGCCATCGATCAGATGCAGGTGATGACCTTTTCCGAATGCCGCGTCGCTCATGGTGCTCTCCCAGTTCTCTGCGTTCTGTTTCGCACAGCCCGGCACGAGGGGCCAGCGTCTGAGCGTTATGAAAGGCACCGAGACGGCGACATGTCTTCACCGAATCTTAGAGCTCTTGCCTCTTTATCAGGGCCATGTCCGCATACGTCTCGCTCTCCGATAAGATCGCAAGATTGAAGGTCTATTCCACGGTGACGGAGTTTCGCTCCCAAATCGGACGGGTCTTCTTCTTCGCCATCCTTGTGGCACATGCCCGAAACCAGGAAGAATCAACCTTTTATCGGGGCTTGATTGATGTCGCGAAGGTCGGGGTGGACAACGCCTGTGCCGTTTTGCTGTCCGGCAGCAGGATTGACGATCTCGATGAACAGGCGGTGTCATGGGTCCGTAGCCGGGCTTCAAATGTGCCTAATCTGACCGGTGCTGTCCGGGAATTTCACCAAGCGGTCGAAGAAGGTCTGCGTCGCATGAATGAAGATCCCGACAGCCTCATCACCTATTTCCTCGACATCACCGACAAGGCGGACGCCCTCTTTGGCGGCACCTTTGCGGAACTCATGCGTTTGCTCGAGGCTGACCTTGCAGAGGCGGATGCCTCTCGCAAACAGGCGGCCGATGGGGCAACCCAAGGGGCCAAGGCTGCGATGGGCCGGATCGACGCCATTAGCCGATCGGTGCGGCTCATCTCGCTCAATGCCGCGGTTGAAGCGGCGCGCGTTGGCGAAGCGGGTCGCGGTTTTTCCGTCATCGCTGGCGAAATCAAGACGCTGGCGGAGGCTATTGCTTCTGCGAGCCATGAGGCAGGCACGTCGATGGATGAACTCCGCGAGGTGGCGTCCACTTAGGCTAGCGCGCCGTCCTCCGCGTCAGCGCCAGAACCAGCGCACCAGCAAGCGCGAAAGCTGCACCGAGTGCAGCCACGTTCATCAAGACGCCTGCCAACCCAAGCTCCCCCACATCGAGAAAGGGATAGGGATAAATGCCGTCCACGGCACCGCGCCCGAGCGCATAAATCGAGTATATCAGCGGCCATGCGATCCAGAGGCGCAGATCGCCCCACCGCAGCACTCCCTTGCCCACGAAGAAGAGCCAGTAGGTGAACGTGCCCAACGGCGTGACGGTGTGCACCAGAATATCGGCAACAAGGACGAGCCCCTCAGGTTCCCAAAGCGCCGCCAGAACCGCATGGTAGACCAGACCCACCAGCCCAATCCACAGCATAAGCCCTGTCAGCCAGCGCGGCGCAGGCGCCCGGCCTAGCGCGACGAGCGTAAAGCTCCCCGCCACAAGAAGGTTCGTCAGGATCGTGAAAAAGCGCCCATTGGTCCACAGCGCTTCAGCAAGCGAGACGCCACCCTCCATAGAAAGCCACGTCCGCAACGCGAGGGCGCCCCATGCGCAAAATGCCAATGCGAGTGCTAATGCCTGGCGCAGCGCTCCACCCTCTCGCTTGCCTGATCTCAAGCGCGAGCCTATGTCAGCGGTCATGCCTCGCCAAGACCCCTCCACCCCAGCAAACGCCATCGAGATTACGGGCCTGCGTAAGACCTACGCCGCCTCGGGAAACAGCGCGGCCAAAGAAGCGCTCAAAGGCGTCGATCTCGCAATCCCGGCGGGCAGCGTCTTTGGCCTATTGGGTCCTAACGGTGCGGGCAAGTCCACGCTGATCAATATCCTCGCAGGGCTCGTGTTGAAGACCTCCGGCAAAGTCTCGATCTGGGGCTTTGATCAGGACAAGAACCCGCGTCAGTCGCGCGCCTCCATCGGGGTGATGCCGCAAGAACTCAACCTCGACGCCTTCTTCACACCGCGCGGGTCACTGGACGTGCAGGCGGGGCTCTACGGCGTGCCCCGTTCGCAGCGCCGGACGGAGGAAATCCTCGAATTCGTCGGACTTGCGGACAAAGCAGACGCTTACGCGCGTTCGCTGTCAGGCGGGATGCGGCGCAGACTGCTGCTGGGCAAGGCGCTTGTGCACCAACCTCAGGTTCTCGTGCTCGATGAGCCGACCGCTGGGGTGGATATCGAGCTGCGCCAAATGCTTTGGTCCAACATCCGGCGCCTGAACAAAGAGCAGGGCACGACGATCATCCTCACCACCCACTATCTCGAAGAAGCCGAGGAAATGTGTGACGAGATCGCGATCATCAACCATGGTGAGGTGATT
>JBCBFV010000266.1:0-3164 GCA_038527425.1 Pseudomonadota bacterium | reverse complement strand
CAGATGCTCAACGCCATCAAGGAGCGCAATGGCCTCGAAGGCCACGCCGTGGAGGACGTGATCTGGGGCAACGTCACGCAGGTCATGGAACAGGGGGGCTGCCTTGCGCGCACGGCGGTGCTGGGCTCCGACCTCGATGAATCGATCCCCGGCCTCTCCATCAACCGCTTCTGCGCTTCTGGCATGGAAGCTGTGAACCTCGCGGCCAACCAAGTGCGTGGCGGCGCAGGCGATGCTTATATCGCCGGCGGCGTCGAGATGATGGGCCGCGTGCCCATGGGTGCGGACGGCGCGGCCATCGCCGCAGACCCGAGCCTCGCCATGGAGCAGTACTTCGTGCCCCAGGGCATCGGTGCGGACATCATCGCCACAGAATACGGCTTTTCCCGCGATGACGCAGACGCCTTCGCCGTGGAATCGCAGCGCCGCGCCGCGCAGGCCTGGGACGAGAACCGCTTTGAGAAATCCATCGTCACCGTGCGCGACCAGAACGGCCTGCCGATCCTCGCCGAAGACGAATACATCCGCCGCGGCACCGATATGCAGTCGCTCGGCGCGCTGAAAGCGGCCTTCAAAGAACAGGGCGAAGTCATGCCCGGCTTCGACAAGGTCGCGCTGATCAAGTACCCGCACCTCGAGAAGGTGAACCACATCCACCACGCCGGTAACTCCTCGGGCATCGTGGACGGGTCGGCGGCTGTGCTCATCGGCTCCAAAGAGTACGGTGAGCGCATGGGCCTGAAGCCACGCGCGCGCATCAAATACTCTGCCAAGATCGGCTCGGACCCGACCATCAACCTCACCGGCCCGGTGCCAGTGACGGAAAAGATGATGGCTGAGACGGGCCTCAAGGTTTCTGATTTCGACCTCTTTGAAGTGAACGAAGCGTTCTCCTCCGTCGTGCTGCGCTTCATGCAGGCCTTTGATGCCGACCACGACAAGATCAACGTGAACGGCGGCGCTATCGCCATGGGCCACCCGCTGGGGGCCACGGGCGCGATCATCATCGGAACGCTCCTGGATGAGCTTGAGCGTCAAGACAAAGAACTCGGCATGGCCACGCTTTGCGTCGCCTCCGGCATGGGCGCGGCGACCGTGCTGGAACGCGTGTAAGGAGCAAGACAAATGGCTGATTTCACGATGAAAACCGGCGACGACGGCGTCGCCATCATCACCTGGGACGTCGAAGGCAAATCCATGAACGTCGCCAATGAGCAGGCGTTTATGGAGCTTGATGGCTGCATCGAAGAGGTGCTGTCCAACGACGCCATCAAAGGCGCCGTGATCACCTCCGGCAAGGACACCTTCGCCGGCGGCATGGACCTCAACGTGCTCGCGCGGATGAAGGAAGACGCGGGCGACGAGCCGGCACAAGGCCTCTTTGACGGGATCATGAAAATCCATGCGCTCCTCCGCAAGATTGAACGGGCGGGTATGGAGGCCAAGACCAACAAGGGCGGCAAACCGATTGCCGCAGCCCTCCCCGGAACGGCCGTGGGCATCGGGCTTGAGATCCCGCTCGCCTGCCACCGCATCTTTGCGGCCGATAACCCGAAGGCCAAAATTGGCCTGCCGGAGATCATGGTAGGCATCTTCCCGGGCGCTGGCGGCACGACCCGTCTCGCATGGAAGCTGGGCGCCATGGCGGCCTCGCCTCTGTTGCTGCAGGGCAAGCTGAACGATCCCAAGAAAGCGAAAGCCGCGGGCGTCATCGACGAGGTTGTCGACGATCCAGTGGCTGCGGCACGCGAGTGGGTGCTGAGCGAACCCAAGATCGTCAAACCGTGGGACGAAAAAGGCTACAAGTTCCCGGGAGGCGCACCCTACCACCCTGCTGGCTTCATGACCTTCGTGGGCGCCTCGGCCATGGTCAACGCCAACACGAACGGCGTCTACCCTGCCGCCAAAGCCCTGCTGAGCGCCGTCTATGAAGGCGCCATGGTGCCTTTCGATACCGCGCTCAAGATCGAGGCGCGCTGGTTCACGAACATCCTCATGAACCCGTCGTCTTCTGCGATGATCCGCTCCCTCTTCCTCAACAAGGAAGCACTGGAAAAAGGCGCCGTGCGCCCCGACGTACCGGACCAAAAGGTCAAGAAAGTGGGCGTCATGGGGGCAGGCATGATGGGGGCAGGCATCGCGCTCGTCTCCGCCATGGCGGGCATCGAGGTCGTGCTCATCGACCAAGCGCAGGAGAGCGCGGACAAAGGCAAGCAATACGCAGCCGATTTCTACGCCAAGGGCGTCTCCCGCGGGAAACTCTCGCAGGAGAAGATGGAGACAAACCTCTCCCGCATCACCGCGACGACGGATTACGAGGCGCTCAAAGGCGCGGACCTCATCGTTGAGGCCGTCTTCGAAGACGTGGGCGTGAAGGCCGAAGTGACGAAAAACGTGCTGAAAGTGGTCGGTGACGACTGCATCTTCGCCACGAACACCTCGACCCTGCCGATCACGGAGCTCGCGAAAGCTTCCGACAAGCCCGATCAGTTCATCGGCATCCACTTCTTCTCCCCCGTGGAGAAGATGATGCTGGTGGAGATCATCAAGGGCGCAGAGACCGGCGACCGTGCCGTGGCCAAAGCGCTCGACTACGTGCGTCAGATCAAGAAGACGCCGATCGTCGTCAACGACGCGCGCTTCTTCTACGCCAACCGCTGCATCATCCCCTACATCAACGAGGGCATGCGCATGGTGCAGGAAGGCGTGGCCCCTGCCCTGATCGAGAACGCAGCAAAGCTCGTGGGCATGCCGCTCGGCCCACTCCAGCTGGTGGACGAAACCTCCATCGACCTCGGCGTGAAAATCGCCAAGGCCACGAAGGAGGCCATGGGCGCCGATTACGACGAAACCGTGGACGAGATCCTGTTCTGGATGTTCGAAGAAGGCCGCCTGGGCCGCAAATCGAACGCAGGCTTCTATGAGTACGACGAGAAGGGCAAACGCCAGGGTCTCTGGGAAGGCCTCGCCGCCCGCTACCCGGTGGCCGACGGGCAGCCCGACCTCATCGACGTCCAGCACCGCCTGCTCATGATCCAGAGCCTCGAGGCCGTGCGCGCCCTCGAAGAGGACGTGCTCATGGACATTCGTGAAGGCGACGTGGGCGCCATCCTCGGCTGGGGCTTTGCGCCTTGGTCCGGTGGTCCGCTCTCCTGGCTCGACAT
>JBCBFV010000265.1:0-3168 GCA_038527425.1 Pseudomonadota bacterium | reverse complement strand
CCGAGAGGCGTGCTTTCTCCGCTCAGGTGCAGCATCGCAGGCACGGGCACATGCCCCGAAAGCGCGGACATCACCCGAAATTCACGGTCCACTGCATGGGCCGAGGGCAGAAGCTTGCCTGGTGGTTTGGCGCGCAGAACATAGCTCGCGGCACCTGAGCGCAGGCGATAGGTAGGGTTTGACTGTCCTCCGCTGAACTTCTCGATCTCATCCAGGCGCCCAAAGCCGGGCACGTTAGCATTCAGATAGGCTTCCAGCTCGGCATGATCGTAGCTATGCATGAGGTCCTCCCGCGCATTACTGTCAGCGTGACGCCCCAAGACTGCAAGAGGACATCCATGGATCTAGGTCTGCCTGCTCACCGCCAACCTCTTCTCGACGAGGTGAAGCACTACCTCCGTGACCGCGTCATGCCTCTCGAGGACGAATATGCAGCTGAAATCGGCAAGATAGACCGTTGGACCTACACCGCCCGTCAGGCGGAGATCCTAGAAGGGTTGAAAGCGGGCGCGAAGGCAGCGGGCCTTTGGAACTTCTGGTGGTCAGGCTCCGGGCACAAGTTGAGCACTGTGGAGTACGCCTACTTTGCCGAGGAGATGGGAAAGACGCCCCTTGGCGCCGAGGTGTTCAATTGCAACGCGCCCGACACTGGCAACATGGAGGTCTTCGAGCGCTATGGCACGGAGGCCATGAAGAGCACCTGGCTCGCCAAACTGATGGCGGGTGAGATCCGCTCGGCCTACGCGATGACCGAGCCCGAGGTTGCCTCTTCAGACGCAACCAACATCTCCCTGAGCTGCGTGCGCGATGGGGCAGACTACGTGCTCAATGGTGAGAAGTGGTGGATCAGTGGGGCAGGGGATCCGCGCTGCAAGGTCTATATCGTTATGGTGCGGACGGGGGACGAGGATACCCCCAAACATCAGCGGCATTCGATGATCGTTGTCCCGGCCGACACGCCTGGGATCGAGATACTGCGCCCCATGCAAGTCTATGGCCACGACGACGCGCCGCACGGGCACATGCATATGCGATTCACCGACGTGCGCGTGCCGGCTGAGAACATGCTGCTTGGCGAGGGGCGTGGTTTCGAGATCGCGCAGGGCCGCCTGGGGCCCGGTCGCATCCACCACTGCATGCGCGCCATTGGGCAGGCGGAACGCGCGCTGGAACTGATGTGCAAACGTGGCCTCGCGCGCGAGGCGTTCGGCAAGCCGGTCGCCGAGCTTGGTGCCAACTTCGACATCATCGCCGAGGCGCGGATGAAGATCGAACAGGCGCGCCTTTTGTGCCTCAAGGCTGCTTGGATGATGGATCAGGGAGATGCCCGTTCGGCCGCCCCGTGGATCAGTCAGATCAAGGTCATCGCGCCTAAAATCGCGTTGGAGGTCATCGACGAGGCGGTTCAGATGCACGGTGGGATGGGTATCAGCCAAGACACACCCCTCGCCCAGGCCTGGACGCATGTTCGCACGCTGCGCCTCGCCGACGGACCCGATGCTGTGCATCGCCGACAAGTCGCCCGCGCAGAGTTGAAACCCTACCGCGGTAACCGCTGAGCGATCAGCGGCGTGGATCGAGCGTGTGAACGGGGATCACGCGTCTCTCCATAACGTCGTCTGCCAGCCAACGAATTGTCAGACCTTGCTGCATGGTTGGCGCGGCCCGCCAATTCGCTCTTACCCAATGCGCGATGTAGCGCCGGCGCACGCTCGGTTTCTTTGAGACTTGTTCCATCTCGCCCCTCCAATTTCCCGAGGAGGAGCTTAGCCTTCCAAGCCTCACTCATCTCTTAAGCTACCGTTGGAAGTTCTTTAAAATTGAAGAAGCGGCGCGAAGCCTGCGCCTTAAGAGGCGGCATTGGCCCCGATTGGGCCAAGAAACCGCCCATGGCTTGGGCTCGGCCAGATAATCAGCCCAAAAAACGTGCAACTTTCGCGAATTCCGAAGTTTGACGCGCGACAAGTGCCAGCTCTTCCTACTCTCCGCGCAAGGAGGGCGTATGTAGCATCAAACAGTGCTCTTCTCACTGTATTCCAAACGTAAGCCCTGAGCGGTTTCGCTCTCCGGCTAGCGCAACGTGGCCCGGGTGATCGCATCCTCCTCCCATCGCGATCTTCCGGGCCACGATACGTTTGGGCCCGGTCTATGCGATCTTTGAATTGGGTCAGCGGTCATTGCCGCGGGAAAGCAAATCCTTATCTTGCGGACATGAAGAACGAGACGCCGCCCCTCGATGAATTGATCGCCTGCCCACATTGCGACGCGCTTTATCATGTGGGGCAGGTCGAAAAGGGCGAACGCGCGGTGTGCGAGCGGTGCCATGCCAAGCTTATCTCACCACGCAAAGCCGCAGGTGCCCATATCATTGCTCTGGCGCTCGCCTCGGTGATCCTCGTCGTGTCCGCACTGTTTTTGCCCTTCATCGGTATCTCGCGCCTGGGGTTTTCGAACCAAGCGACGATCCTCGAGATTGCCTGGGCTTTCTCGGGCGGGCCGATGCTTGTCCTGTCGCTCGCGACGCTCGGGCTGATCGTTGGGTTGCCGTTGCTCAGGCTTTTGCTGACGCTCTACACGCTTATTCCCTTGGTGAGAGACCGCCCGCCATGGCCGGGCGCGGCACGGGCCTTTCGGCTGTCAGAGCAGCTAAAGCCCTGGTCCATGGCCGAAATTTTCGTGATTGGCTGCGCGGTTTCGCTGGTCAAGCTGGGTGATCTGGCCCGGGTGGAGCTCGGGCCGGCCTTTTTCATGTTCGCGGTTCTCGTGGTGCTGCTCGTCATTCAAGACACGTTCATGGACCGCTGGTCCGTGTGGAAAGCGCTTGAGAAATGAGTGTGACGGCACGCGAAAAGGGGCTGGTGGGGTGCCGCCACTGCGCGCGGGTCTGGCCTATGGAAAAGACGCATTGCGGGCGCTGCGGATCGCGCCTTGTGTCGCGTGACCGAGCGAGCCTGCAGAAAGTCTGGGCGTGGTGGGTGGCCGGTGTCATGGCCTACATTCCCGCGAACGTGTACCCGATGCTGAAGACACGTACGTTGTTCTCCACCCAAGAGGACACGATCATTGCGGGTGCCTTCGAGCTCGCCAAATATGGGTCCTACGGCGTGGCGGCGATCATCCTGATCGCCTCGGTCCTCATCCCGCTCGGTAAGTTCTTTGCCATCGCCT
>JBCBFV010000264.1:0-3174 GCA_038527425.1 Pseudomonadota bacterium | reverse complement strand
CGCTCGCTCGCCATCACCGGCGGCCATGGCGGCGTCGAGGCCATGCAGGTCATCAACCGCGAAGTCTTTCGTTGGGTCTTCATGGCGCATTTTCTCGGGATGGCGGCGATGTCCGTCGTCGTCACGGCCTACGGCGCTTTGGGCATGGCGGGTCCGGCGGGATCGCTGATCACCGTCTCGGGCCTCGTCTATCTGGTGGGCTGTTTCGGCGTCACCGTCTTCTTCAATGTGCCCATGAACGAAGCGTTGGCGGGCATGGATTTGTCGGCTGACACCACGCGCGATTACTGGACGAAAACCTATGTGCCGCGCTGGACGTTCTGGAACTCTGTGCGGACGGTGGCCTGTGCAGTCTCCGCGGCGCTCCTGCTCTTTGCGCTGCTCTGGATGACGCAGAGCCAGGCCCACGCCCTTTGACCCGGCGCTGCCCTCAGCCGATCAGACAAAAAGGAAGCCCCCCGGAGCGACGCTGCGGGGGGCTTTCGTCTCGGGTCGGAAGTGGGGTTAGGCGCCGAGCTGCACGTAGGCCGTGAGCAGGACCGAGATGATCACAAGCTCCACCACGAGGGGCGGCACCACGGCTTTGTCAAAGCCATCGGTAACGATGCCCACGATGCGACCCAGTGCGACGACGCCCAAGAGCAGCGCCACAGCCACGAAGCCCAGCGCCTGCCCCGCGGCGAGGCCGTAGACCAGCATCGCGACACTGGCGATGAAGAGCCCGCCAATGACCGAACGGATCGTGCTGAGGCCCGCCGTCCCGATCGGCTCGATCGCGAAGTTTTTGACCATGCGGCGGGGGGCGAACATGGACATGGTGCCGAGGCCCAGCAGCATTGCGGTGGCGAGGCCGACGAGGATTTGAAGAGTGAGTTCCATTGGTTTTTCCTTTTGAGGTGCCCTCTCGCTTCGCTGCTTGAGGGCGTGTTGGATCAGGGGTGAGGGTCAGGCCGCAAAGCGGTGGACGGCCTGGTTGGCATTGTCTTGGAAGTCAGGATTGGCGAGGTCTGCGTCGATCTCTGCCTGATCAATGACAGGCCCAGCGGGAGAGCCCGCGCGGCTGGCTTAGAAACGACCGCTCTCGAACTTCTCGTTCAAAAGGCCGTCGACGTATCTTTTCGCGCCAGTCTCGACACTGTGCATCATGCCGAAGATCGGCATCAGCGACCCACCGATGTATTTGAAGAAGACCTTCTTCAGGAACGGCAGATCATCCATCCCGTTGGTGCCAGTGGTGCCGCCGGGGCTCATTGTGACAAAGCGGATGTGGGGATGCTGGCGCGCCATGGAGCCCATCCACATGGCCCCCGTCAGCTTGATGGTGCCGTAGATGTCGAGGGGGTCCGCTTCCGGCCCGAATTTCGACCCATCTGCGACAGAGGCATATTCCTCGGAGGAGGAGTTTTGCATGTCAGGGCGCGCGACGCCCATCTTGGGGATGCCACGCGCCGCTTCAGAGCCCGCATAAAGCACGGTCGAAGTAATGAGCTGGCGCTCAAGCAGTTCGTCGACGAGCACCACGTGACCCAGCACGTTGGCCGCGAAGATGTTTGTGACCCCTTCGTCGGTCAGCGCGTTGGGCGTTTTGCCCCCCGTGCCACCCGCGTTCAGGATCACAGCATCCACGGGCGCAGTAAGCTGAGCTACAGCGGCGCGCACAGTGGCGGGCTTTGAGACATCCATCACGATGATCTCGAAGAGGTGCTTGCCAGTTTCGGCTTCGAGCGCCGCTTTGGCTGCCTCGGCTTTCTCGAGATTGCGGCAAGCGAGATAGATCTTTTCGATGCCATTTCGCAGGGCCAATTGACGGGCAGCTTCGCGGCCCAGCCCGGCATTGGCGCCGGTGATGAGGACAGATCAGAGGTGGGGCATGAGGTCAGTTCCTTGGGTTCATGTTTTCTGAACGGAACTTACGACGGGCTATTTTTGATCTGTAGGCAGCAATAATTGGCATGATGGCTCACAAATGAAACACCTTGAGACATGTCCATCCAAGAAAGCCATTCCCTGAATTGGGATGATCTGAAGTACTTCCTTGCGGTGGCCCGGACGGGCACCCTGCGCGGCGGTGCTGACAGCATCCAGGTGAACCACACAACGCTGACGCGCCGGCTCTCGATCATGGAAGAGAGGGTTGGAAGCCGCCTGTTCGATCGCTCCAAACAGGGTCTGCAGCTGACGCAAATGGGCGAAGATCTTTTACCCCATGCGGAACGTGTCGAGGCGGAGATGACCGCCGCCAGCCGTGTCATCGTCGGACGCGACGCACAGCCCACTGGCACGGTCTATGTCACCCTTCCACACGGCCTCGCCATGACGTCTCTGATGGATGATTTCGCGGCCTTTGCTGAGCTCTACCCCGACATTACACTGAACCTGAACTTCACCAACGACATCCGCGATTTGACCCGGCGGGAGGCTGATGTCTCTCTTCGGGTGTCCAATGACGTGACCGATGACGTTGTAGGGCGGCGCCTCGTACAGATGTCCCAGGCGGCCTATTGCACCCGCGCCTATGCGGAGCGGATCACGGACAATCAAGGCGAGGGTCTGACCCTGATCGGCTGGCACGAGCCGGAAGAGGCGACGACCGCCCCTTGGGTGAAGGAGAGCTATTACCCTAAGGCCACCCTGAAACATCGGGTCTCAGAACTGGTGCCCTTGATCACCCTCGCGGCCTCAGGCCTTGGCATGGCTTATTTGGCCTGCAACCTCGGCGACAGACACCCAGGCCTGATCCGCGCGCCGTTTCAGAAACCCATGCCGTACCGGAGTATCTGGCTCCTTTTGCATCGCGATCTCAAGAACACCGCTCGGGTGCGGCTGTTCGTGGATTTCCTGGCAGACCGTGTCCGATCGCGCCGCAACGAGTTCTGGGTGGCAGGGACAGAGTAGGCCCTAAAACGAAAAACGCCCGGGCGAACCCAGGCGTCTTTTCGTTGGTTGCGGGAGTAGGATTTGAACCTACGACCTTCAGGTTATGAGCCTGACGAGCTACCGGGCTGCTCCATCCCGCGCCAACGTTCGGGCTACCTAGGCCTGCCCGTCACGAGTCGCAACCCCTTCCCGTCGCTCTGGGCATTAATTTTTCTTCTAGCCGGGTAGTTTGGGGTCAATGAACACGCGTGGACGCGTTTCGCCCGCTCGAGGATTTCGACCCCCGTGAAAAGCGTC
>JBCBFV010000263.1:0-3185 GCA_038527425.1 Pseudomonadota bacterium | reverse complement strand
GGGCGGTGTGCCCGTCGTCATGAAAGAGCTGCGCAAGCAGGGCCTCATCCACGAGGACTGCATGACCGCCCACTTCATACATGTCTTTGGCCACGTATTGGCCGCCCGGCTTCAGGTCGACGAAGTAGGGCGTCTCGCGGAAGATGTCGCAGACGTCGTCGAGGAAGAACTCGATGCCCGCCTCATGGGCGATGGCGGGGAGGTGCAGGCCGGCGTTGGTGGAGCCACCGGTGCAGGCCACAACGCGCGCCGCGTTGATCAGGCTTTCGCGGGTCACGATGTCCCGCGCGCGGATGTTTTGGGCCAGAAGGTTCATGACAGCTTCGCCAGAGGCCGAACCATAGGCATCGCGGCTCTCATACGCCGCAGGGGCGCCGGCGGAGTTCGGCAGCGCGAGGCCCATGGCCTCGGACACGCACGCCATAGTGTTGGCGGTGAACTGGCCACCGCAAGCACCCATGGTGGGGCAGGCGACGCGCTCGAGCACGGCAAGCTCTTCATCAGAATAGTTGCCCGCCTGGTGCTGGCCCACGGCTTCGAACACGTCCTGGACGGTCACGTCCTTACCGTTGAGACGGCCTGGCAAGATCGACCCGCCATAGATGAAGACGGACGGCACGTTAAGGCGCACCATGGCCATCATCATGCCGGGTAGAGATTTGTCACAGCCCGCAAGGCCCACGATGGCGTCGTAGCAATGGCCGCGCATGGTGAGCTCGACCGTGTCAGCGATGGCTTCGCGGGACGCCAGGGAGCTCTTCATGCCCTCGTGGCCCATCGCGATACCGTCGGTCACGGTGATGGTGGTGAACTCACGCGGGGTGCCGTAGGCTTGCTTGACGCCCAGCTTCACGGCCTGTGCCTGGCGGTTCAGCGCGATGTTACAGGGCGCGGCTTCGTTCCAGCAGGTCGCCACGCCGACGAGCGGCTGGTGGATCTCTTCATCGGTCAGACCCATCGCGTAGAGGTAGGAGCG
This sequence comes from Pseudomonadota bacterium, assembly GCA_038527425.1. Lineage (GTDB taxonomy): Bacteria > Pseudomonadota > Alphaproteobacteria > Rhodobacterales > Rhodobacteraceae > Shimia_B. The sequence continues at coordinate 2,209 of JBCBFV010000263.1, read as the reverse complement.
GTGCGGCGCACGCGCGGGGCCCTCGGTCACGTGGCGGGACGGAAGGTTGGTCTTGTCGAATGTCTTCTTGAGCATTGGGGCCTCTCCTGGAGCCTGGCGCGTTGCTTGGAACCTAGCCCAGCGGGGATAATGGGCCACGGTGTCTGACGCAAGCGCGTTACTGCCACTGGGGGCCCGAACGCGGCTTGCGCTGGGCCGGGCTGCGGCCTAGGCGTTGCCCATGGCGTACCCCGCATTCGACAGCCTCACAGCTCCTGCCCGCGCGAAGTCCGAATACTGGCGCACGGCCGTGGGTCTCGTGTGTGTGACGGCGCTCTATATGGCGGGCAGCCTCGCGTTCTTTGGCGTGGTCCAGACGTTTCTCGGGGCCGCAGCGGTGGACGAGGTCGTGACCGGCGCCACACCACGTGGCCTGCTTTTGATATTGGCGCATTTCGCGGTCATGGCGGGGTCCGTGGTGGTTGTGGTCAGGTATTTGCACAACCGCAGCCCTCTGACCTTGTTGGGAGACAGGGCACGGCTTAGGCGGGATTTCCTCTCCATGGTGCAGCTCGCGCTGATCGTGGCGCTGATCGGGGGCACGATTGTCGCCTTCACGCTGGAACTGACGGTCAACACCCCCTTTGGCACATGGCTTCTTCTGCTGCCCTTGGCGCTGCCCTTAGTTGCGCTGCAAACTGGCGCTGAGGAGCTTGTCTTTCGGGGCTACCTGCAACAGCAGCTGGGCGCGCGGACCTCTCTTCAGGCCGTTTGGATGGGAATACCTGCTGCGATCTTTGCTTTCGTGCACTTCGATGCCGAGACCATGGGCGCCAATCTCTGGCTCTATCTCGGTGTCATCTTCCTCTTTGCGTTGGTGACGGCAGATATCACAGCACGCACGGGCAGCATTGGCGCGGCCTGGGGCCTCCACTTCATCAACAATGTGCAGGCGCTCCTCGTGTTTTCCTTCGTGGGGCCGCTCAGCGGGATGGGTCTGACTTCGGTGGGCATCAGTGTCTCGGACGCGGGGGTCCGACCGCTCCTATTTCTCGATGCGGCGGGCATGATCCTGATCTACGCGCTCTGGCGCCGCCGCCATGGGTAGGTTCTGGGGCACCTACGCCGCCAACCGACGTCTTGTTTCCTACCTTCGCACCCCCGGCGCGCCGGGCCTCGTGATCTTCGGGGGTCTGGCGATCTACCTCAGCTGGTCGTTTCTCAGACAGGCCTTCATTGCGATATTGCCGCCCGAGACTGGCTGGGGCGAGACAGGCATCGGCTTTGTTTTGAATGCGGGCTTCTTTGCTGTCTTGGTTTCCTTGACTGCAGTAGTCGCACGGCGCCTGCACGGGATCGACCCGCGCTGTTTCCTTGGGGACGGCCAGCGGTTCTGGGCGGACTTTGGGCGCGTGCTTGCGGCCGTCTGCGGCGCCTACCTCGCCTTCATATTGGTTATGGGTGATTTCGGCGGCGCCCAAATGCGCCCCTTGGGTCAGTGGCTCGCCTTCCTGCCCTTTGCCTTCCTTGCCATCGGCGTGCAGACCTTGGGGGAGGAATTCTTCTTCCGCGGCTACCTCCACCACCTCGCTTGCGCGCATTTCAGCCGCAAAGCCGTCTGGATGGTGGCGCCCTCGGTCCTTTTCGCCGCGAGCCATGTGTTCAACGACACCTCATCGGTCTTCGCGTCATTCACCTACATGCTTTGGGTTTTCGCCTTCGGCCTCGCCACCGTGGATCTGACCGCGCGCACCGGGAGCCTCGGTGCCGCGTGGGGCTTCCACCTTGCCTACAATATGTTCGCGATCTGCCTCTTCGCCGAGGAAGGCGGCTTCATGTCGGCAGGCGCGCTCTACGTATATCCGCCCTGGCCGGGGGAGGCGTCGCCAGATGCGGCCATCTTGATGTTCTGGACGCTCCAGCACCTCACATTCCTCTTGGTTTTATGGCTGGTGGCGCGCAATGCCTTGAAGCGTTGATTGCGTTTCTCGCCCGCCTTGCCTATCTCGTTTCCCAGCAAACAAGAGCAGCGCCATGAACTGGATCACGAACTACGTTCGCCCCACGATCAACTCCCTCTTCTCGCGCCGGGAAGTGCCCGAGAACCTGTGGACCAAGTGTAGCAACTGCGGGCAGATGCTCTTCCACCGGGAGCTGTCGGACAATCTGTTCGTCTGCACGAACTGCAATCACCACATGGCGATCAGCCCGCGTGCGCGGTTCACGTCGC
>JBCBFV010000262.1:0-3227 GCA_038527425.1 Pseudomonadota bacterium | reverse complement strand
GTCCGAGACCTATGGCCATCAGCAGCACATCCACGACAAGAACCAACCGGAGGTCATCGGCTTCCTGACCCGTCTGCGCGAGCTCACCGATCGCTACGCCGACACCATGGTCGTGGGCGAAATCTCGGAAACCGGTGACAAAGCGCTGGAGCTTATGGGCGACTACACCGCAGGCGCCGACCGGCTCCACATGGCGTACTCCTTCGAGCTCCTCGGACCAAACTTCAGCGCGGGTCACTTCCGCCGCAATGTGGAACAGTTCTTTGCCGCGGCACCCGACAGCTGGCCCTGCTGGTCCTTCTCGAACCACGATTGCGTCCGCCATGTCAGCCGCTGGGAAGACCACGGCGCGTCGTCCGACGTGCTAGCACGCCAGTCCATCGCGCTTCTCTGCGCGCTCGAAGGCAATGTGGGGCTCTATCAGGGCGAAGAGCTCGGCCAACTGGAAAGCGAGATGGAATATCATGAGCTTACCGACCCGCCGGGCCTGCGATTTTGGCCTGAGGTTAAGGGTCGCGATGGGTGCCGCACGCCCATGGTGTGGGAGGCGGATGCGCAAAACGCTGGCTTCTCTGAGGCCACCCCGTGGCTGCCTGTGAAGGCACCGCAGCGGGCACGTTCAGTGGATGTGCAGGAGGCCGCTAATGACAGCGTCCTTCATACGTACCGCGAAACCCTCGCCTTCCGCCGTGCTTCAGAAGCCTTGCGCAGGGGGCGCACAACGTTCCTCGACGCGCCCGAACCTGTCCTCGCATTCCGGCGTGGCGAAGACCTGACCTGCATCTTCAACCTCTCGCCCGAGCCCACTGTAGTACGCCTTTCCGGCGCGGCGGAGATGACAGGGCCCAGCGCAGGCACGCTTGAGGATGGCACGCTCACCCTGCCAGGAAACGGCTTTGCCTACCTGACGGGCGCACCGTCGCTGGCTTGACCGCCCGGAATCAGCGCGGATAGCGTGCCGGGATGAAGTTGATGGTCGTCGAAGATGATGCGGAAACGCGTGACTACCTCGCCCGCGGGTTGGGCGAGGCGGGCTTTGCCGTGACGGCCTTCGCCGAACCACGCGCGGCGATGCTCGATCTCGCGGCACATAGCTATGATGCGATCGTGCTGGACCGGATGATGCCCGGGATGGACGGGATCGACGTGCTGAAACTCATGCGCGGGGCGCAGATCACGACGCCTGTCATCATGCTCACCGCGCGCTCGGCCATTGATGACCGCGTAGCGGGGCTTGAGGCCGGCGCCGACGACTACCTCGTCAAACCCTTCGCGCTAAGCGAGCTTGTCGCGCGCCTCAAAACAATCGCGCGCCGCCCGGCGATGGCCGAACCCGAGGCTGACCTGACGCTGGGCGACATCCGCCTCGACCGCCTGAAGCGAGAGGCCACCCGCGCAGGGGAACTGCTCGATCTCTCCCCGCTTGAATTCAAGCTGCTGGAATTCATGCTCCAGAACCCGGGCACAGTGGTGACCAAAACCATGCTCCTCGAGAAGGTGTGGGGTTACCGGTTCGATCCGAAGACCTCGCTTGTGCAAACGCACATGAGCCGCCTACGCGCCAAGGTGGATAAACCCTTCGAGCACGAGATGATCCGCACCGTGCGCGGCTCCGGATATGTGATCGATGCGCAGTAGCGTCGTCAGATCCACCACCTTCGCGCGGGTTCTGCGCGCCTTTGGGATATTCGTCCTGATCGCGCTCGGTGTCCTTTGGGCGCTGACGCTCTTCTGGCGAACCAGTCTCGAAACGACGGAATGGCAGCTCCTCGAAGCCGAGGCGGCTTGGATCGAAGCCGACATCGCCGAGGATGGCATCGAAGAATTCCTCGACTTCTACAGCGGCGACGAGCGGATTTGGGAGGATGACTTCCTCTACGAGCCGCTCGAAGAAGGCAGTTTCATTTACGCCTTCCGCGACGAAGATGATGAGCTGCTGGCGGGCTATGGTGATCTCTATCCTTCTGACGAAGACGCAGGCGCCGAACTTTTCCACCCTGAGATCGACGTCCCAATCCGCGGCGTGACGCTGGGCTACGAGGGCGGCTATGCCGTTATCGCGCGATTTGAACCGGACGAGCGCAGCGAAATCCTCGGTTTCGCGCAGTTTGGAACCTTCGCTCTCTTTCTCGTGGGCCTGCCTCTAGCGCTCTTCGTTGGCTACTTCCTGAGCCGTGACGTGTTCCGCCGGATCGAGGTGATCTCGGCCACGACGGCGGCGGTGGCCGAGGGCGATATGGCCCGTCGCGCGCCCGTCACAGGCCAGAACGATGAATTCGACCGCCTCGCGGGCGGTATCAACCACATGCTCGGCGCCTTGGCACAGCTCAACGCCAATATCGAAGCAGTCAGCGTGGGCGTGGCCCATGACCTCAAAACACCGCTGGCCAATATCGGCGGACGCCTTGAACTGATGGAGCGCGACGCTGGCGATCCCAAGGCGCTGCAGGGCCATATTGAGGCCGCGCAGGCCTATCTGGATGAGCTTCTCCGCATTTTCGAGGCGCTCCTGCGGCTGGGCGAAGTGGAAAGTGGTCGGCGCAAGGCAGCCTTCGCGCCCCTAGACCTCTCCGAGATCGTGGCCAACATGGGGGAGGCCTACGCGCCCGTGTTTGAGGACGCGCAAAAATCGCTGGAGCTTCGCGTGGCGCCCAATGTGGCGCTCGATGGCGATCGGGAGCTTCTAGAGCAGATGCTCTCGAACCTCCTCGAAAACGCGTTGGAGCATTCGCGCGACGCTGCTCAAGTGCATCTGACGCTCAGCACTACGACGCTGACGATCGGTGATGACGGCCCGGGCATTCCTCCGGCACATCACGCGCGCATCTTTGAGCGTTTCTACCGCGCGGATTCGAGCCGGACGAACCCGGGCTCGGGCCTCGGCCTCGCTCTCGTGAAATCAATCGCCGATCTTCATGCGATGACCATCGCGCTGGAACCCGGCGCAAAGGGCGCCGTTTTCGACATCGATCTTCCGACCGGCGAGGCCTGATTTCTAAGGGCCGCGCGCAAACCATACAAAAACGTATGAAAGCGGGCGTGGTCTTGTAACACCGCCGGGCGGCGTGGGCGCATATGTCGATCTCCAGCAACCGACTGGAGACACAACATGCACCGCGCTTTCCTTACAGCCACGGCGATCCTCATGGGCACCTCGGCCCTGGCCGCGCCCGACGCCCTAACCCGCGCCGAAGCCAGTGCGAGCCACGAGGTGGCGCGCTTCGGCG
>JBCBFV010000261.1:0-3233 GCA_038527425.1 Pseudomonadota bacterium | reverse complement strand
TTAAGCGGGAATATCATCGTCCCGAGCTTCGTCTTTTCCCCGTTCCTAAAGAATGGAACGAGCGCTTCCTTCAGAAGGCCGCGACGATGGGACCAAGCCAAGCTGGCGACGGCTCGATATGCTGTGAAACGATAGCGCAGCCCCAAGCCGGACCGGTTCACGGAGCGATAAAGCTCCAGGAAATAGCGTGCCAATCTGAAGATACGCTTGCCTGATTTTTCCGGCTGGAACCAAGCAACAGCGAAGTTGACGTCTTCCCGCTGGGACCGCGTGCTGAACTGTTCTGGGTGGCATCTGAAAGAGACGGACGCGCTATCGAGAAGTGCGATTTCTCCGTGAAGAAGCATCTCGGCGATCAGAATGCGGTCGCTGCCGAGGTAATCGCCATGCAGGTTCGTCTTGGCCAAAGCCTCTCGCCGAAAGAGCGAGAAGAAGGGCATGCAGTGAAAGAGAGGCGACTTGCTGAGGAGTGCGTAGGCCGCAAATCGCTCGGCCGCCTTCGAAGAGGAGGAACCGAACACGATATCGACGGGGCGCAGAGTGCGACCCATTTCGTCAACCTCGCGCACACCCTTTGGCAGTGCGCCCACCGCTTCGGGATGCGCATCCAAATGGGCAACGCTGGCCTCAAGGCAGTCGTGGGACATCAGGTCGTCGTGGGTGCACCACCTGAAGTAGGTACCTTTCGCCTGATGGAAGGCGAAGTCGTAGTTCGCGCCGGCGCCTCTGTTTTCAGGCTGGCGGAAGTACCTGATGCGGCTGTCCTTTTCGGCATAGGCCTCGCAGATGCTCTGGGTGGAGTCGGTGGACGCATTGTCACTGATGATCAGCTCGAAATCCGTGAAGGTCTGCGCAAGGAGACAATGCAGCGCCTCCTTGAGGTAATTCTCACCGTTGTAGACGGGCAAGCCAATCGACACTTTCGGCGGCTGGTTTTGCGTCAAGTTGCTCATAGCGATCCCACCCCGTCTTGGGGGCCGGCGAGCTCTGCTAGGGGCGCGGCGGCCAGGTCGGCGGCGGTGCTGCCCAAGACTACGATCCGCGCGTCCACGCCCATCGCAGCCAAGTCGTCGCTGATTTCGTCGCGGTAGATCGCGTTCATCGCAATCACGATGTCAGGTTTCGTAAAGCGCAGGCTCTCCGGTTGCGAGATCGGCAAGGGGAGGCCCGGCGGGTGTTTGCCCCAGCGGTTCGGATTGATGTCCACGATCGCTGAAACGGCCGCCGGGTGATCGGTTGCGTGCCAGAAGGCGATGCATTTGGAGCCTGAGCCCCAGATCGCCACCTTTTCCCCGCGGGCCTCGGCGCCGGCGAGGAACGTGCGCCACGAAGCGGTGATCGCCGCCGCGCGAGCCTCGAAATCCGCGACCATGGCCAGGACGTCGCTCACCTTTTCCTCGATGTCGAACCTGCGATCTTCAGCGGGGTCCGTTGAGGCCTCCGCCAAAAGGTATTGATCATCGTAGTCGAGCCAAAGCCGCGTGACCCCGAAGCCCGCTTTCCGCAACGCCCGCGCGAGAGCGCCCGGCGTGAAGTAGGAGCAATGCTCGTAATAGATGTCCTCAAAGGCGCAGTCTTCGAGCACGCGCGTCATGCTGGGTACTTCGATAAAGGTTACGGCGTCGCCCGCCTTCACCGCATGGCGGTGCATCCGGGTCAGCATGCCATGCACGTCGTGCACATGCTCCAACGTGTGCCGGTTCGAGATCAGCTTGGCGGGCAGGGCGGTGTGATCCTCGGCGTAGTAGCCCGAGATAAGCTCGAGCTGCCCTTGCGAGGGTTTGCCAACGCGGCCTTCGACGACGCTCGGGTCGATCCCGATGCCGCGTGCGGCGCCGGCTTCACACATCAGCGCGAGGAAATCGCCCTTGGAGCAGCCGATGTCGATGACCGTCTCCCCCGCCAGATCATGGCGAGCGGTCAGATCTTGCGCCAAGCGGCCCGCGAAGGAGTTGAAGGTTGGTGAGAAGGACTGCTGATCTTCATATTCAGGCGAATATGCAGACCACTTTCCATCGAATTCGACGTTCGTGACGGTCCCGCAATCGTGGCAAGCCGCGAGGCGCACGTTGCCGCGCGGAAAGGCCAGGGCCTTGGCAGAACTATCGAGCAGCAGGCATGAATGCACAGGCACGGCCTCGGCTTCATAGAAGACCGCGCCCAGCTGTCCGCCGCATGCCAGGCAGGTGGTTGCCCCTGCCACGCTCACAATGCGGCCCTCATGTATTCGCCGCGCGTGATGACAAAGTCCGGCACGGGCACCACAAACTCGCCCCCACTAGCGGCAAAGTCGGTGTTCTCGGCCATGATCTCGTTGGCGAAGTTCCAGGCGAGGATGACCACCGCGTTCGCCTCCGAGGCCGAAAGAGCCTCCGGCGCGACGATTGGAATGCGCGTGCCGGGCATCTCAAGCCCTTGTTTCCAAGGGCTTTTGTCGCAAATGAAGAGCAGATCATCACTCGTGACACCGAAATGGTGCAGGAGAGTGGTGGCTTTGGCTGCCGCGCCATAACCGGCGATCTTTTGACCCCGCGCGCGGTAGGCGTCGAGCATCACGCGGAAGTCCTGACGCAGTTCCTCCATCCGAGCAAGAAGCGGCGCAAAAAAGACCGGCTCTGTCACGCGGCGGCGGGCCTCGTCCGCGAGGAGCGCGCCCAGCCGCTCAGTGCGACCTGCGGTGCGGCTCACTGTGATACGCACCGACCCGCCATGCACCTTCAAACGCTCTGCGTCGTTCAGATGCAGGCCGTGACGTTCGAAAATCGGCGCGGTTGCAGTGAGCGAGAGGTAAAGCAGGTGCTGGTGATAGATGGTGTCGAAGGCGCAGTGATCCACGAGATCGGTGAGATAGGGGAACTCGATCACGGCCACGCCGTCTTCGGATAGGATTTCTGCGATGCCTGCCACGAAATCGTGAGTATCAGCCACATGGGCCAGAACGTTGTTGGCCAGGAAGAGGTCTGCCTTCTTGCCTTTAACGGCAAGTTTGCGAGCGCGTTCCAAGTCGAAAAAGCCGTGAATCGTGTCGATCCCGCGCATTTGCGCGGCTTTGACTGGACCGTCGGAAGGATCGATGCCGAGAACAGGGATCCCTGCCTCCTTGAAGCGGCGCAGCATGTAGCCGTCGTTCGAGGCGGCCTCGACCACGAGGCTTTCTTCGCCGAGCCCCAGCTTCTCGATCAGCGTATCAGCACTCGCATGGAAATGCGCGAGAAGCGCTTTCGAAACCGAGG
>JBCBFV010000260.1:0-3237 GCA_038527425.1 Pseudomonadota bacterium | reverse complement strand
GCGCACACCAGCGCTGGAGCGGATCGTTTGATAGTCTGCCATTTACGCCTCCAAAAAGGTTCCCTGAATGAGGCGCATCTCGCACCTCGTCATTGACACCAGATATTGGCGGTAGATCGGCAGTTTTCAAGCATTTCCGGCCCGGTTTTGGTTACCGGACCGGCGCAAACCGCCGCAGGCATAGAATATCAGCGGCGCCAGCGGCTGGGAGCGTCCCAGAATGGACGTGCAGCTTCTTCGCGGGCCTCAGAGGCGCTGATGCCCAAATCTTCCAGTTGCGTTGCATCGAGCGCCGCGAGCGCGCGGCGGGAGCGTGCCACGTTGAGCCAGTGGGTGATGCGCGTCAGTAGGTCGGCAGCGGAACCCTGGCGGGCTGGGCGGGTGATGGAGGCGGTCATGTCGGTCATCGTCTCATCCTCTCTTGGAGATGGTTGGGAAGTGAAATATCAAGATACTTGATGTTATGGGGGTTTCTGATCCATATTGAAAATGAATGATAGTTGGATGATCCATCAGGAGTTGTGATATGGCGCGAAACTTGGACCTCACTTCACTGCGCTCGTTTGTGGCCGTTGCTGATCTTGGTGGGGTGACGCGGGCCTCTGGCGCGCTGCACCTGACGCAATCGGCGGTGTCGATGCAGCTAAAGCGCCTCGAGGAAGCGCTGGGCGTGGGCCTTCTCGACCGCTCGGCGCGGACAATCGCGCTCACGGCGGCAGGTGAACAGCTGCTTGGATATGCGCGCCGGATGCTTGCTTTAAACGACGAGGCGCTCAGCCGTCTGATGGATGACGGCTATGAGGGGGAGATCACGCTCGGCGTGCCTCACGACATCGTCTACCCGCACATCCCATACGTGCTGCAGCGTTTTGCGGCTGCGTTCCCGCGGATGAAAGTGCAGCTGATCTCTTCTTTCACCCGCGCCCTGACCAAGCAGTTCGACACGGGCGAGTGCGATATGATCCTCACGACGGAAGGTGAGCTCCGTGCAGGCGGGGAGACGTTGACGGAGAAACCTCTCGTCTGGGTTGGTGCGCCCGATGGCTCTGCCTGGAAGGCGCGGCCGCTGCGGCTGGCGTTCGAGCACAATTGTATCTTCAGGCGGGAAGTGCAGCGCGCGCTCGACCGCGCAGATATCGAATGGGAGATGGCTGTGGAAAGCGCCTCCACGCGCACGATTGAGGCTTCGGTTAGTGCGGATCTCGCCGTGCATTCGATGGTGGCTGGGTCCGAGCCGGGTTACTTCGAACGCATAAACCACAACGGTGCCTTGCCGGAGCTTTCGCTTCAGAAGATCAATCTCTACTGCCGTCAGGGCGACGATAGTGCGCCACTCGTGGCGCTCGCAGACATGGTGCGCGAGGCCTACAGCCGCGACTAAGGCGTGATGACGACTTTGCCGGTGGTTTCACGCCGCCGTAGCTTCTCCAACGCGTCAGCGGCCCCGTCCAGATCGGCTGTCAGCCCGATATGCGGGGTGATCTTGCCCTCGGCATAAAGTGCGAAGAGCTCGCTCAAGGAGCTCTTCAGCGCGCCAGGATCAAAGGCGAGGTAGCCGCCCCAGTAAAAGCCGTGCAGCGCGATGTTCTTTACGAGGAGGTGGTTCAACTTCACTTCTGGCACCGTGCCGGAAGCGAAACCGATCACGAGGTAGCGGGCACCACGCTTGCAGGCGCGCAGGGCCACTTGCGCCAGATCGCCGCCCACGGGGTCGTAGACCATATCCACGCCGCCGATTGCCTTGAGTTTGTCCTTGAGCGCTTCGTCTTTCGCGTCGATCAGGTGGGTGGCGCCCGCTTTGCGCGCAACTTCGAGCTTATCAGCGCCGCGGGCTACGGCGATGACTTCGGCGCCAAGAGCCGCGCCGATTTCGACCGCGGTGAGGCCGACGCCTCCTGCGGCACCCAAGACGAGAAGCTTCTCATCCGCCTGTAGCGCGCCGCGATGGACAAGCGCGAGGTGAGAGGTGCCATAGGCAATCTGGAACGCGGCAGCATCAGTCGCGGGCATCGCATCGGGGAGCGGTACGCAAAGCTCTTCACGGGCCACGGCGTAATCCGCCAAGCCGCCCTGACCGCCAAAGATCGCGACCCGCTGCCCAGGGGTGAGCGACACGCCTTCGCCTGTAGCGTCAACGGTGCCCGCAATCTCCATGCCCAGCGTGAAGGGCAGGGCGGGTGTTTCTTGATATTCGCCTTTGATCATCAAAAGGTCCGCGAAGTTGAGCCCACAGGCCTCGACCTTCACCCGGATCTCACCAGCCGCCGGTTCGGGCATGGGGACCTCGACAAGGCTAGGCGCTGTCTTGAATTCTGTTACCTGTAGTGCGCGCATTTTCGTCCTCCGCTGGCCGCGATATGCAGTGACTGGGGGCCCAACTGCAAGGCCTCCAGGCGCACGCAAAAGGTGATCTTAGGTCAGGTGCGTCACCCGCGAGTCTCGGCGTTTTTGCACAAATTTTAGGCACATTAACCAAAAACTTGGGTGTTTACGGCAGCTTAATACCGCTCTGGAATGCCGAAACCCAACAAAACGTCAGGTTGTGCGGCCTCCCCAGCCTCGTGTTACACGGGTGCAGTCACGGCTGTGGGAGGCGTGGCGATTAAGGAGTATTGTAAATGAAGCATCCAGTGGATGTGCATGTGGGGAAGCGTATCCGTCATCGTCGTTGGATGGTGGGTATGACACAACAGCAGCTCGCTGAGAAAGTGGGCATCAAGTTTCAACAGATCCAGAAATACGAAACTGGAATGAACCGCGTAAGCGCATCTCGGCTCTGGGACATCGCCGAAACGCTCACTGTCCCGGTCAGCTTCTTTTTCGTGGGCCTCGAAGGGGCTGAGCCTGATCAGGCTGAAGCCCGGGCGACGCCCAGTGATCTGATGGCTGATAAAGAAGCCATGGAGCTCGTGCGTTCCTATTATGCGATACCTGAAAACCAGCGCCGGCGTTTGTTCGAACTCGCGCGCGTTTTGAGCGACGTCGCCTGATTCCGCACGCTGTGGCGGAACGCGTGGCTTGACCCTAGCGGTCCGCTTCCCTTAGCCCGTGGGGGTAAGGGAGATGCCGGTGATCGATCCAGATTTGGCCAATGAACTGCGCCGCGTGGCACATGCCTGCGCGGACGCTGCACGTCACGAAACGCTCAAATGGTTTCGTGCCCATGGGCTCGTTGCCGACAATAAGGAGGCAGGGGGCTTTGATCCTGTCACCGAAGGCGACCGCGCGGCTGAGGTG
>JBCBFV010000259.1:0-3276 GCA_038527425.1 Pseudomonadota bacterium | reverse complement strand
TCTGGCCATGGGCAACACCGTTGTGGGCGTGGCATCGCACCCCTTCCCGCTAACAGCCCTTGAGCTTGTGCAAGTGCTCGAGACCTCAGACATTCCTGCAGGCGTGCTGAACGTTCTGACGGGTGAGCCGGAAGAGCTATCGAAGACTTTGGCGGAACATCTTAACCTTGATACCGTTTGGAGCTTCACGCCACGCGCACAAGCCCGCGACGTCGAAGCCGCGTCCGCAGGCAATCTCAAGAGGACCTGGGTCTCGCCAGTGAGCCGAAACTGGGGTGCCGAGGATATCCGCGAAGCACTTGAACACAGCACAGAGATCAAAACGATTTGGGTGCCCTACGGCGAGGGCTGAAGCGAGGGGCGCTGCCCCTCGCGCTCCCCGAAGTACGAGGCACAGAGAAAACGTGCCCGCCTTCTTCACGCATCGTACTTCCGCCGGAGGCAAAAGCGCGGAACGCGTTTTCTGGGGTAAATGGCTATTCGTCGTCGAAAACCTTTGCCACGCGGTTGTCCCAGAAGCGTTTGACGCGCACGGAAACGCCCCAGTAGAGTGCGAAGAGCAGAAGTATGACGGCAATGTTGAACCAGGGGATCAATCGCACGTCCGGGCTCTCAATCGGGCGCATGGAGATTGCATTCGGATAGATCGTCAAGAACTCGCTGCGCCATCCGTAGTGGCGCACCACGTACCAGCCATCATCGCTGCGGGCCGCGGCTTGGGCATCTGCCTGCAAGTTTGAGGAATCGAGTTTGAAGTAGGGGGGCCAGCCGAAGCCAGTATCCTCGTTCCGGTACACGTAGGAGCGGCCATTGGGCAGCTGTGTAGAGATCAGGCGAAGGTCACGATTGGCGACAGTGTTGTCGTTGCCGCTATCGGCCTGCGCATAAAAGATCCGGTTCCAGCCTGTGAAGTCTTGGCGCAGGATTTCTGTGCCCGTGACCTGCACGATATCGCGCTGGGGCAGCGTGTAGTGGAGGAAGGCCGCGATGATCGCGAGAAAGAAGAGGCGGATCGACCATTTAAAGTAGTACATGGGCCCTCACATGAAGTTCTGTACGTAAAGCATGATGCCGATGAACCCTAGAAAGGCCAGCGGCAAGATAAAAACGAGAAGGATCAGCCGCCGTTTCAGTGACTGGTCGTACTTGCCAAGCTCCGATCTCAGCCATTGATCACGGTCGCCGACCATCAGATCAGCGCGCCACTTCTCTTCGAGCTTGGCTCGTTGGTTCCGGCGTCCGGTGAAACTCAGCACGATGTAGAGCACTGTCGAAATCACCATCATGATGATGAACAAGCGAATGATGACCATCAAATCCTCCTAACGGCGCCCCAGGGGCCCACTCGTTCAATGATATCGGGTTCCGCCATTTCTGGCTCATGTCCGAAGAGCGCTTGGCGGGCGCCTTCTTTATCCACCTGATACTCCCGCGCCAGGAAATCCGCCACGAAAGCCCGCTTGGGCTCGGGCCAAGTGCTGTAACGCTGATAGAAGAGCTCTTTGTGGCAAATGAAGAGCTGGCGCACGTCGAGCGGCGCGAGCTCACTGAGAAGCCTGTTCACGAGATCACGCTGGGGCACGTCCGCGGCACGCAGCGCGTAGAAGTAAGCCGGGTGATCGCCTGTGATCTGCGGCCAACGACCGCCTTCCGTCGCCCATCGATGCAGCGCCTCCAACCCAAAATACGCCTCTGGCAGATCCGCGCTGTGGCGGCGCGCCATCGATCGAAGCGCGCGCCGGTCGGCGTCCGCGACATCTTCTCCCTGCTCCGCCGCATGGCTCACCAACAAGAAATCCATCTTCTGACGAATGATCCCCGCCGCATCGATGCCGCGCGACTTCACGATTGGCTCGACCAGCGCATTTTCCTGCAGCCAGGCCGCAATCGTCGCCGGATCGGTCAGCGGAATGACACGTTCGCCCTCGATCTCCGCCGCGCCAATCACGGCTGGGGCCTCCACGTCGCGGAAAATGTAGAGCCCGCCAAAATGCGAGGTCCAGAAGTCACGCTGCTCAAAGCTCATCTGGCTCAGGTGCACCGGGTTTCGGACAACGTCACCGGTCTCTTTAGCAAGCCCGATCATCTGCGCGATGAGCACATCGTCGTACCAGGCGTCCGGCTCGGCCTTGAACTGATCGATCATCTCGCCGAGGCGGGCGGCCTTGCGAACCGTCTCGGCCGTGGTATCGGCTTCCACCTTTATGCGCCCCACGGCCATGAGCCGTTCGGGCGTGCGCACGTCGTGGACGCTGTCGATGAGCTCACCCGCCACTGCATCCTGGGCCGTCAGCGCGAAGAGCTCCGCCGAGTTAGCCGCGATGAATTGCTTGAGGATATCGCGCGAGGTCGAGAATTGCGCATTGAGCAGCGGCGCGCGCGCCTGATCAAGCGTCAGCAGGATGAACTGCCGGTTCACCCCGTTGTGGTTGAGGTAGAGGTCATCCCCCAGCTCTGCGCCCACCTCGGGCGAGTAGCCGGAGACATCGATGTGGAAGTCGCCGAGCGCCGTCTCGCGCCCCGTCAGGTGCTTGAGGGCGCGATTGTACCGCGCCACCAGCGCAGGCGACCGCACCGGCACCAGATTGCCGTACATCAGGCCCTTTTCGATCAGCCGTCTCATAGGTCGGGCCTCCACTTCTGCGGCTCCATCGTCAGCGCGAGGAGGAGGATCGGTCCCCAGAACATCCCCGCCAGCAGCCCCAGCGTGATGAAGTGTTGCGAGCCGCTCCAAAGCACATCGACGGGCACACCTTGCAGGTAATAGCTCACCGCAAAGCCCAGCGCGGCAAAGCCCCAGAGCGCGGCTGCCGAGAAGATCATGTTGATGGCGAGGGCCGTCATCGTCTCGGGCATGCGCTTGGCCACCTGCGTGGGCAGGATCCACGCCAGCGCCACCAGCACGACCGCTGGCCCAATGAGCTGGAGGGAGAACGCCTCACCTGTCATGGGCAAGCCCCCGCTGCGCGTTAAAGACGTAGGAGATCATGAGACACGGGAACCAGATCACGAAAGAAACGGCGAGGTTGAACATGGCCCCGCCCACAAGGCCCTCCCCCGCGCCGGCGGCTATCGAGACCGCGCCCAGCCACGCCACATGCCAAGCGAACACGAGGACAGAGCCAAAAAGGATCGTCCAAAGCGCGCCGATGGCGAAATCCTTCCCGGTCCGCGGCTTGTCCTTATAGCCGCGCAGACCCGTGAGGATTGCGATGATTGCAGGGATGACGAAGGTGGCAGCGAGGATCATCTATCGCCTCTTGCAGAACCAGACCG
>JBCBFV010000258.1:0-3284 GCA_038527425.1 Pseudomonadota bacterium | reverse complement strand
TTGGCGGCCAAGTTCTCAGCCAACGCTACCGCTACCTGAGAGCGCGCAATCACCGCCTCAGCCTGTGCCAAGAGCGGGTCGTCAGAGTCCACCTCCAGCACCCGATCGCGCCGCCCCATCCCATGGGACTGCATTGACAGCCAAGCCTCCTGCCAGCTTGACGCGAGGCACGCGTGGCGCGGAAAAACGCAAGCATTCCAATAGGAAGCGGCGGCGATCTCGGCGGAGGTGATCATCTCCTCCACGCCTTCATCGCGCCCCAACCAGCCTGCCACGAGCGCCTCAGGCGCCTCGGGACCAGCCAGCAACCGGGGCAAGGCGTAGACATTCACCGCGCTCGATCCGTCTATCGCATTGGCGCCGCGGATCGCCTCCCACGAGGTGCGCACAAGGATGCCGGCGGCCCCCATCTCCCGCACCCGCGCCATGCGCCGGGCAAACTCCGCCACGCGGCAATTGGGGATGACGTCCCAGCCCGTATGCTCCCCAAAGGCATCGAATTCGAGGATCATCGGCCCCGCCACGCCCTGTGCCACGGGGTTCTCAGGATATTCCGGAAAGTAATCATGGGCTGTGATCTTCACGCTTGCCCCCACGCCCGCCCGCGCCACCGCCGACAACACGTCCGACTGCACATCCGCCGTGTAGGAGAAATCGCGCACCCAAAGGTCCTTCCCACGGGCGGCGAGAGGCTCTTTGAAGGCTGCGATCATGTCGTCAAAGAACGCCGCCCGATCCAAGGCCGCGCCCTCGGCCATCTCATCGGGCATCGACACGCGGCTCTCTGGGGAGGAGATGTTCAGGAACACCCCGCCAAGCGCCGGGACGCGCGCCAGAAGATCCTCCATCTTGGCGCGGCAAAAGGCGGGCCAATCAGCCGTGACGCCTCTTGCCAGCTCAGGATACAACTCCAACGCGTAGTCGTGGAACGACGGCTCCTTGATCTCAATGAAAAGCCGCGCGCCAAACCGCTCTAGCCGCGCCGCAAGCTCCCCCAGCCACGCCGCCCGGTTCCGCACCTTCTTCAGCCGCAAATCCGAGACACCATAGTTTGCCGTCAGCCCCAGCTGCGTGGCCTCATCTAGCAGATCATTTTCGTGCAGAACCAAAGCGTTATAGCCCCACCGCTCCATAACGGGCAAAAGGGGCAGAACCCGCTCGGGCGACCACAGCGTCGCGTCATGTATCTCTAGGCCTACAAATGACATGGCCCGATCAGACCCCGACGCCCCGCGCAAGGCAAGCTCCGCGCTTGCCAAACGCAATTTTCCCTGTTTGGCTGTGTTGGGATAAAAAACAGGGAAGAGACATGGCCGATAAAGAGCAAAAGCCGATCCTCGAGATCAAGAACCTCTCGATCGAGCTGCCGAAAGGCTCGGACCGGAAATACGCCGTCAATGACGTGTCGCTGACCCTGCACCGGGGTGAGATCCTCTGCGTGGTGGGTGAATCCGGGTCCGGCAAATCGGTGATGACCTCGGCCATCATGAACGACGTTCCCGGACGTCTGACGATCTCCCAAGGGGATGTGATCTTCGACGGGATGGACATGCTCCGCATGCCCGACAAAGAGCTCAACGAGATCCGCGGCGCACGCATCTCCATGATCTATCAGGAGCCGATGGCCGCCCTGAACCCCTCCATCAAGATCGGTAAGCAGGTCGATGAGGTGTTCGAACTGCACCGTCCCGAGATCAAGCCTGAGGACCGCAAGAAAGAGACGCTGAAGCTGCTCGAGCAGATGAAACTGCCCACGCCGCCGCGCATCTACGACAGCTATCCGCACCAGGTTTCCGGTGGTCAGTGCCAGCGTATCGTTATCGCCATGGCGCTCGCCTGTAAGCCCGACATCCTGATCGCCGACGAGCCTACAACCGCGCTCGACGTGACAACGCAGGCTGAAATCCTTCGTCTGATCAACGACTTGAAGGACGTCTACGACAACGCCACCATCTTCATCACGCACGACTTTGGCGTGGTGGCCGACGTGGCCGACCGCGTGGCCGTGATGTGCTGGGGCCGTCTCATCGAAGAGGGGGCGAAGGAACAGATCCTTATGCACCCTGAGAAGCCCTACACACAGCTCCTCGTGGACGCGATGCCGCTTCTCGAGACGACGCGTACGCCGGACCTCGGCCGCAACGACGCGCCGCTCGTCGAAGTTAAGAACATGCACAAGATCTACGGCTCCGGCCCGAAGCAGGTGCATGCTTTGAACGACGCCTCCTTCATCCTGCGCGCTGGTGAGACGCTTGGCGTGGTGGGGGAATCCGGCTCGGGCAAGTCGACGCTCGCCAAGACGCTGATCCGCCTGCAGGAGCCCACCGACGGCGCCGTCATCATCAAGGAAGAGGATTTCCTGGGCAAAACCGGCGACCAGCTCGTCCAGGCCCGCAAAGACATCCAGATGATCTTCCAGGATCCCTATGGCTCGCTGAACCCGTCGCAGACGGTGGGCTACATGATCACTCGCGGCTTGGAGCTACAGGGGGTCACCAACGCCGACGCCAAAAAGAAGGCAATCGAGCTCCTAGAGCAAGTGGGCCTCGGTGAGCCCGCGCTCAAACGCACGCCGCGCAACTTCTCCGGCGGCCAGCGCCAGCGCATCGGCATCGCCCGCGCGCTCGCCATGGGCCCCGATGTTGTGATCGCTGACGAATCCGTCTCCGCCCTCGATCTTTCTGTGCAAAAACAGGTGCTTCGTCTGATGAACGACCTGCAGGAAGAATATAAGATGGCCATCATCTTCATCACGCACGACCTGCGTGTGGCCGCGCAGATCTCCGACTACATCACTGTGATGGAGAAGGGCGTGATGGTGGAAATGGGGCCTGCGGACGAGGTCTTTAACAACCCCAAGCACGACTACACCAAGAAGCTGCTCGAGGCCGCGCCGGGCCGCGATTGGCATCCGCCGCGCCTGACCGCCGAAGAAGCTGCGAGCATCGCGGCCTCTATCGAACGGGTCTAAGTGGAGCTTCTGACCGCAGCGATCACCCGGCATCCGCCGGTGGCTGCGGCTCTCTCTGATGCATCCCTCATCGCGGCGATGATCCGCGTGGAGGCGGCCTTGGCCCGCGCGCAGGAGGCCGTTGGCATGGTGCCCGCGGGCACAGCTGCGGCCATCGACGGCGTGCAGATTGACGGAGGTACGCTGGCGCAAGGTGTGGCTGAGGCAGGTGTGCCCGTGCCTGCCTTCCTCGCGGAGCTTCGCCCACAGATAGGCGCCGCTGCTGACCACCTGCACTACGGCGCCACGAGCCAGGACATCCTCGATACCGCGA
>JBCBFV010000257.1:0-3363 GCA_038527425.1 Pseudomonadota bacterium | reverse complement strand
TGCAGGCGGCATCATCGCGACCACGGCGGTCACGAGGTCCACGCCTTCTTCAAAGACGCGTGCGTTGAGCGTCTGGTCGAGACGGCAGCTGTCGGATTGACCCTTCGGACGCACGATCGCTTTGTTCCGCGCCAGCGCGACAGCAGCTTCCGACAAACGGTTCTTCTTGTCGGTGTTCAGCTCGCCGTTGTGGGCCATCAGGCGGAACGGCTGCGCCATCGAGGGGTGCGGTTCGGTGTTCGTGGAGAACCGGGTGTGGAAGTACATCGTGTGCACTTCATGATCGACGTCCCAGAGGTCCTTGAAGTAAGGAAGCACTTCCCAGGAGTTCAGGCGGCCTTTGAAGTTCTGGATGCGTGCCGACAGCGACAGCGGGTAAAGACCATCGAGTTCGGGCACGGTGTAGGCCACTGCCTCGATCTCAAGAAGAACGGTGTGGATGCGGCTGTCGAGTGCCGCCCCGCGCAGGTCTGCAGGTGCTTCAAAGATCCACTGGCGGATCGGCAGTTGCCACTTCACGGCACGCGGGCCGATCTTGGTTTCGTCGACTTCCACTTCACGGGACGCGAGGATGGTAAAGCCCCATTCCTTCAGCGTCGCTTCAATCAGCTCGACGGCGCGAGGGTGCTGGCTCGCGTCCTCAGGCATGAAGAAGTTGCCCACGCCAAAAGTGCCGAGCTCAAGCTCGCGACCGGCAAGCTTGGAGAAGAACTTTTGGGACAGATCGACGGTAATGCCTGCGCCATCGCCCACGCCTTCAGAGGACATGCCGCCGCGGTGCGGAACGGCACAAAGCGCCTCGTGCCCTTTGACCAGCAGATCATGTGTCTGTGTCCCGTCTTTTCGTGTGAGGAAACCAACCCCACAGGAGCTCTTTTCAAGGGAAGCGTCATAAAGACCGGTCGAGGGCGTCATGTCAGTCACGGGCGGTGTCCTTTGGCGGCGGTGAAGCCTGTCAAAGCCATGCGGGTGTTGGCACTGGCGGTTGTCTAGATCGGGTGGGGTGCGGACAGAATCCATGCACCCCGGCAGCTTGGGCGGCCCGAATACCCTCTCTTACGGGGCTGTGGCAAGGGTACAGAGGCAAAAAAGGTAAGAAAGGGTGACATTTTTTTCCTGACCCCTTGCTGGGCCACCCAACGATCTAGTCCGCGACGCGGTTTAGGCGAATAGCTTAAGGCTCCCATGCCCTTTGAAGGTTGAGGCATCAATGTTCCAAAGGCCGCCGAGCAAGCCGTCGTAGACTGCGCGGTAGTCTGTCGTGTGGACAAGATCGTCGTCCTTGAGCCGTGTGAGGTCCACCCGCGTGCCGCCAAAGCCGCCCGAAACCGCCCCGCCTGCAACGAAGACCGGTGCCGCCGTGCCGTGGTCGGTGCCCGCGCTGCCGTTCTCGCGCGCCGTGCGCCCGAACTCCGAGTAGGTGACGACGGCAATGTCGTTCCAACGGCCCATGTCGCGTGCGGCTTTCGCGAAGGCTGCAACCGCATCCGAGAGCTCCTGCAAGAGGAAGTCATGGGCATCAAGCTGGTTATCGTGGGTATCAAAGCCGTGGAGTTGCACCTTGTAGACGGGCACTTCCGCCCCGGCATCCATGAGCCGTGCCACGGAATGGAGCTGTTCGCCCAGAAGCGTCTCCGGGAAGTTGAAGGACCGCGCCGCCCCGCGTTCCAGACGCGCCGCGATGGCGCCACCGGTAATCTCGGCCGCCTCATAGGCGCCAAGAACATGGTCGAGCGCCGATGTCGTCTGGGGGCGGACAGCATGTGGCATGCTCTCGAGGTTGCGGAGCGTCTCGAGGAAGGTCTCCTCATCTTCGATGACCGAGAACCGGCCTTGCCCGCGGAGGGGACCACTCAATCCGCCAAGGACAAGACCGTCAGCATCGGTTCCAGCCGGTGCGCCGCCTTCGAACGCGTGCGAAATCCAGCCCGTGCGATCCTTCGCCTGAGCACCGCGCCCGACATTCCAGATCTCGATCGACCGAAAGTGGGAGCGGTTGGGATCGGGATAGCCCACGCCTTCCACGATCTGCATGTCGCCTGCCTCCCAGAGACCTGCCATGCCACGCATCGCAGGGTGCAGGGCAGTATCACGGTCGAGATTGAGGCCCTCAGTGATCCCAATCGTCGGGCGCAAGCCGTGGTAGGCGCTGTCGGTCAGAGGCACGACGGTGTTGAGCCCGTCATTGCCGCCAGCCAGTTCGATAAGGATCAGCGTTTTGGCACTGTCGGGGTTTGCCCCTGCGGCGGTCACAAAGCCGGGCAGGGTGATGGCGGGGAGGGCGGCGCCCATGGTCGCGAGGAAGCGACGGCGAGAAAGTTCGTTGGTCATGATCGTTCCTTTCACTTGATCTGGTAGGCCGGGCTGAGGAGGAGCGTGCGCATCCACTCTTCAGCATCGGCGTTAGAGAGTTCCGCAGGTATCGGCGTGGGCAGCGGCAGCAGTGCCGCCATCGCGGCGTCGCGGTCGGTATGCGCCGCAAGCCAGGCCTCAGCGTCCTGATAAACCGTCGGCGGGGCGGAATAGATCTCGCGCGCTTCGATGAAGTCATCGATGTAGTCGTCGATGTCATCGCCGCTCATCATGGCGCCGACGCCGCCAAAGCCGTCCGATCCGACGCGACTTGGCGCAAGGACAAGCTCACCCGGTGCGCCCATGCTCTCGCCTGCGAAATCAGCCGCGCGGTCGGCCATGGCTGCCAGAACGGCGTAGGACGGTGGGGTGTAGTCGTCCTCGGCCAGGCTTTGCCAGGCCAGGGAGGTCTCAGTTTCTGCGAAGAGGGATGGCAGCTGCCCGATGATGGTGCGCAGCATCTCTTCGGCGCCGTCAGCCAAGGGGGCCTCGATCTCCGCCTCATCGTCATAGAGGTAGACGCCGAACCACCCGTCGTAGTCCTGAGTGAAAGCGCGGGTCTCGTGCGTGCAGAGAGGCCCGCAATTGTCCACGTGCATCCAGACGGCAACGCCATCTTCTTCTTCCTCTTCCTCGAGAACGAGGTTCAGATTGCGGAAGGTCTCGGACCCGTGGCTCACGTCGAAGAGCGTGATGACACCCATCGTCCCGCCTTCCTCGGTGTACTCGGCCCATTGGCCGAACACGCGCCCGACGCGCAGGGCATCACCTGGCAGGTTTGGAGCGGCTTCAGCCGCTGCGGGCCGTCCGGCATTCGCGGGATCAAACTCCTCATCCAGGAAATAGGTCAGCACTTGCGACCTCATCAGCGCGGAGGAGGTATTGATCCACGCCTCGCCGCCTTCCCAGCCAGCCGCGCTGGCGTGCCGATGTCCGAGACTGTCTGGATCCTTGAAGAGATGGGTCAGCATCTTTTCCATCCGCCCAACGTGGCTGGCTGGGAAGGCGGCG
>JBCBFV010000256.1:0-3369 GCA_038527425.1 Pseudomonadota bacterium | reverse complement strand
CTTTAACCGGTTCCGTCGGTTGTGCTGATGCACCTGAAAACCGGTGTTTAATTGGAGCGGGCGATGAGATTCGAACTCACGACCCTTACCTTGGCAAGGTAATGCTCTACCCCTGAGCTACGCCCGCGTCCATTGGGTGGGGAGCAAGTATGAAAAACCCCGGGGCGTCGCAAGAGGAAAGTGGCATCTTTTCTGATTTTCTTTTGCGCGGTGCGCTCGGCGCGGGCGAGGGTGGCTATAGCGCCGACCCAGAACGCGCCAGATGCGCGAGGAGGGGCTTCATGGTCGCCTCAAGCTGTTCTTCGACCATGAAGTGCCCGGCATCAATCGCCGCACCCTGCGCGTGAGGGAACCAGGCCTGCCAGGCCTCAAGCGGGTCGACATGATGCGCGACGGCGCCGGTTTTGCCCCAGAGAACAAGGCAGGGCATATCACGCGTCTCGCCAATGTTTGCGGTGTCGTGCTCAAGGTCGACAGAGGCGCCAGCGGCGTAGTCTCCGCACCATGCTTCGGCAACGCCAGGGCTGCGGGCGGCGTCCTCGTAGGCGCGCATTGCGCGTGGGTCGAAGAAGTCCGCCGAGCCCGCGAGGCCGAGAAGGGCTTCGTGCACGAAGGCGACGGGGTCCGCTTTGATCATACGCTCGGGCATGCCGCCGGGCTGCGCGAGGAAGGCCCAATGCCAGTATCGCTTGGCCAGCCAGTCATCCATTGTCCGCCACACATCGAGCGTGGGCAGAATGTCGATCAATGCGACCGAGGCCACTGCCTCCGGGTGATCGAGGGTCATTCGGTGCGCCGTGCGCGCGCCGCGGTCGTGGGAGATCACATGGAACCGCTCAAAGCCGAGCGCGGCCATCAGCGCCACCTGATCGCGGGCCATCGCCCGGAACGTGTAATCGCCGTCGAGCGCCTGTGAGTTGCCGTACCCGCGAAGGTCAGCCACCACGACGCTGTGGGTCTTCGCAAAGACCTGCGCCGCCTCGTGCCACATGGCACCGGTTTGCGGATAACCGTGGAGAAGAAGGAGAGGCTCCCCCGCGCCGCCAACTCTCGCATGGATGACGGCGCCGGGGACCTCGATATCGTGGGGCTCAAACCCCTCAAAGAGGTGGGTGTTACTCAAGCTCCACCAAGAGATCCTTGGCGTCGATCTGCGCACCGGGGGAGACATGGACCGCGGTGACCACGCCATCGCGGTCGGCGTGGATGCCCGTCTCCATCTTCATGGCTTCGATCGTCAGCAGCAGATCGCCTTCCTTGACCTGCGCGCCCATGGTGGCCGCGACGCTGGCCACGACACCCGGCATCGGCGCGCCGATGTGGTTCTCGTTGCCGGGCTCCGCTTTCGGGCGGCTGATCTTGGTGGCTTGGATCGCGCGGTTGGGCACACGGATCACGCGGGGCTGACCGTTGAGTTCGAAGAAGACACGCGCCTCGCCGTCCTCGGTCGTCTCACCCAGCGCCTGCATCCGGATTTCGAGCGTTTTGCCCGGATCGATCTCGGCGGTGATCTCCTCACCCGGCTGCATGCCGTAGAAGAACGTCTTCGTGGGCAGCGTGCGCACGGGGCCATAGGTCCGGTGGCGGCCCATGTAGTCGAGGAAGACCTTCGGATACATCAGGTAGCCGTTGAGATCCTCATCATCGACCTCTTTGCCGTCCATCTGCTTTTCTACGTCCGCGCGCGTGGCCTCAAGGTCCACCGGCGGCAGGTCCGCGCCCGGGCGCTTGGTGGAGGCTTTCTCGCCTTTCAGCGCCTTCTTCTGGATCGCCTTCGGCCAGCCGCCGGGAGGTTGACCCAGATTGCCGCGCATCATGTCGATGACGCTGTCGGGGAAGGCCACATCGACGGAGCCCTCGACGTCGTCGCGCGTCAGGTTCTGGCTGACCATCATGAGGGCCATATCGCCCACAACCTTGGAGGACGGCGTCACCTTCACGATGTCACCAAACATCTGGTTCACGTCAGCATAGGTCTGCGCGACCTCATGCCAGCGCTCCTCAAGGCCAAGCGAACGCGCCTGCGCTTTGAGGTTCGTGAACTGACCGCCGGGCATTTCGTGCAGATAGACCTCGGAGGCCGGGGCCTGGAGGCCGCTCTCAAAGGCCGCGTAATGGCCTCTCACCGTCTCGAAGTAGTTGGAGATATCGCGGATCGCGCCGATGGAGAGCCCCGTGTCGCGTTCGTCGCCCTGCATGGCCTCAACCACAGTACCGAGCGTTGCCTGAGACGTGTTGCCGGAGAAGCTGTCCATCGCCGCATCCACGGCGTCGACGCCTGCCTCTGCTGCGGCAAGGATCGTGGCGGAAGCGATGCCGGCCGTATCGTGCGTATGGAAGTGGATCGGCAACCCGACCTCTTCCTTCAGTGCTTTGACGAGGATGCGCGCGGCGGCCGGTTTCAGAAGGCCCGCCATGTCTTTGAGGCCGAGCACATGGGCGCCTGCGGCCTCAAGCTCCTTGGCCATGTTGACGTAGTATTTTACGTCGTACTTCGACCGCTCCGGGTTCAGAATATCGCCGGTGTAGCAAACGGTGCCTTCGCAGACCTTGCCGTTCTCGACGACGGCATCTATGGCCACGCGCATGTTCTCGACCCAGTTGAGGCTGTCGAACACGCGGAAGACGTCGATGCCGGTCTCGGCGGCCTGTTTGACGAAGAACTGCACCACGTTGTCGGGGTAGTTCGTGTAACCCACGCCGTTGGCGCCGCGCAGAAGCATCTGCGTCATGATGTTGGGCACAGCCGCGCGGATGTCGCGCAGGCGCTGCCACGGGCATTCCTGAAGGAAGCGGTAGGACACGTCGAATGTCGCGCCGCCCCAGCACTCCAGCGAGAAGAGCTGCGGCAAGTTCGCGGCATAGCTCGGCGCCACGCGGATCATGTCGATGGAACGCATCCGCGTCGCCAGCAAGGACTGGTGACCGTCGCGCATGGTGGTGTCGGTGATGAGAAGCTGCTTTTGCTCCTTCATCCAATCCGCCACGGCCTGGGGGCCAAACTCGTCAAGAATGTTCTTGGTGCCCGGTGTCGGCGTGTCGGTCAGCGGCATCGGCGGACGCGGGTCCTTCACATCGGCGCGTGGCGCAGGGCGATCCACCGTCTCGGGGTGCCCGTTCACCGTGATGTCGGCGATGTAGGTCAGGATCTTCGTCGCGCGGTCGCGGCGCTTTTTGAAGGAGAAGAGCTCCGGCGTCTCATCAATGAACTTCGTGTGGTATTCGTAGTTCAGGAACGTCGGGTGCTTCAGGAGGTTTTCCACGAAAGCGATGTTCGTGCTCACGCCCCGGATACGGAATTCGCGCAGCGCGCGGTCCATGCGGGCGATGGCGGCCTCGGGCGTGGGGGCCCAGGCAGTCACTTTCTCT
>JBCBFV010000255.1:0-3372 GCA_038527425.1 Pseudomonadota bacterium | reverse complement strand
ATTCCACGGGTGATTGATTTCGCCCGCATCC
The DNA here is from genome assembly GCA_038527425.1 of Pseudomonadota bacterium. GTDB lineage: Bacteria > Pseudomonadota > Alphaproteobacteria > Rhodobacterales > Rhodobacteraceae > Shimia_B. The sequence goes on along the minus strand of JBCBFV010000255.1, from coordinate 3,341 downwards.
GTGAGATTGCGGATGAAGTGGGCGCTTATGTCCTGGCAGACGTTGCACATTTTGCGGGCCTGATCGCGGCAGGCGAATACCCCAACCCGTTCCCGCATGCGCATGTCGCCACCACGACAACGCATAAAACCCTGCGCGGCCCCCGCGGCGGCATGATCCTCACCAATGACGAGGCGATGGCCAAGAAGTTCAACTCCGCCATCTTCCCCGGCATCCAAGGCGGCCCGCTGATGCACGTCATCGCGGCCAAAGCCGTGGCCTTCGGTGAAGCGCTCAAGCCTGAATTCAAGCTCTACCAGCAGCAGGTCATCAAGAACGCACAAGCGCTCGCCGACCAGCTGGAAAAGGGTGGCCTGGCAACCGTGACAAACGGCACCGACACGCATGTGATGCTCGTCGACCTGCGCCCCAAGGGCGTGAAGGGCAACGCGACCGAGAAAGCACTCGGCCGCGCGCACATCACCTGCAACAAGAACGGCGTCCCGTTTGATCCGGAAAAGCCCATGGTCACCTCCGGCATCCGCCTCGGCTCCCCCGCGGGCACGACGCGCGGCTTTGGTGAGGCTGAGTTCCGCCAGATCGGCGACTGGATCAACGAAGTCGTCGACGGCCTCGCAGCCAACGGAGAAGAGGGCAACGCCGCCGTCGAAGCAAAGGTGAAGGCAGAAGTGGCCGAGATGTGCGCCCGCTTCCCGCTTTACTAATGTGAACACCACAAGAAGCCTGGAGCGCCGCCTTGGCGATGCGCTCCGGGCCCGCCTCCCCTTCGCCCTGGCCGAACTTGTTATGTTCGGCGCGAAACAGGCTTGGGCCTGCCTCTTTGGTGGCCTCCTCCTGATTGGCCTCCTGCTGTCAGACGTGATTTGGCAGGCAGACTGGCCCCTCGCCCGGTACGACGCGCTTCTCATCTACGCCATTGCCTTACAGCTCGGCTTCCTCGCCCTGCGGCTCGAGACGTGGGCGGAAGCCAAAGTCATCGTCCTATTCCACCTTACCGGCACCGCGATGGAGCTCTTTAAGGTGCAGGCTGGCAGCTGGGCCTATCCCGGTGATGGCATCATGGTGATCGGGGGCGTCCCCCTCTTCTCGGGCTTCATGTACGCCTCGGTGGGCAGCTACATCGCACGCGTCATCCGCATCTTTCAGATGACCTTCGCGCCCTACCCGCCGTTCTGGATGACCATGGTGCTTGCCGTTGCGATCTACGTGAATTTCTTTGCGCATCATTTTGTGCCGGACATCCGCGTCGCGCTCTTTGCAGCGACGGTGCTCCTCTTCGGCCTCACGCGGGTGAGCTTTGTCATCGGCACCAACACCTATTGGATGCCTATGCCGCTTGCCGCCTTCTTCGCCGCTTTCTTCTTATGGGTAGCAGAGGTCGTCGGCACCCGAACGGCAACCTGGATCTATGCGGGCACAACCCGCGACGATTGGGTGAGCTTTGCCAAAATGGGCAGTTGGTACCTGCTGCTCTACGTGGCTTTCGTGACGGTGACCGTCGTCAGCAGAGGCGCGCTTTACCGTCGCCGGGAAGATCTGCCGGGCCCAAGCGCAGACTGAGCCGCGCTATTCCGCAGAGATGAAGAACCAAAGCACGGTAAGCGCGGCGATACCTAGAGCGACATTGACGAGCACATTCATCGTCACATCGACGGCAAAACCCTTTTGCTGATCGCGGTCGTCCAGAGTCTCCAGATACATATTCAAGGCCAGCTCAGCGCGCTCAAAGGCGTCCCGGTCTATCTGATCCGCCTCGCCCGGCGCTTCGAGCACTTGCTCCACCCGAACCAACTGGTGCGCCTGCCCCCGTTCGTAGCGCGGCAACAGGCGCTTCGTCTTCGCGACCTGGACCTCAAAAGATCCCTTCACCCCATAGGTGTCGGCAAACGCTTGGCGGAGCGTTTCAAGTCGGGAATTGGCCTCACTCGCATCCATCATGGCGGGTATATCCTGCGTGCTCTGGCCTTTCTACCGGCATCCGCGCTACGCCTCAGCCATGTTGAATGTCATCGAACACGGCGCCTCTGGCCGTCCTTTGGTCATCGCCCACGGCCTCTTCGGCTCTGGTCGCAACTGGGGCGTGATTGCCAAACGCCTTTCTGCCACGAGGCGCGTGATCTGCGTTGATATGAGGAACCACGCAGGCAGCTTCTGGTCCGACGAGATGACCTACGAGGCCATGGCCTCTGATCTGACCGAGGTGCTCGAGCCGCTGGGCGACGCAGATCTGTTGGGTCACTCAATGGGCGGGAAGGCCTCTATGATGGCGGCGCTCCAAGGTGCCCCCATGCGGCGCCTCATCGTGGCCGACATCGCGCCGGTGACCTACACGCACACGCAGACCCCGCTCATCGACGCAATGGAGGCTATCGATATCCGTTCTGTTGCAACGCGGGGTGAGGCCGATGCCGCACTGGCAGCCGAGGTGGAGGACCCAGGCATCCGCGCCTTCCTGCTCCAATCCCTCGATATCAAAGCGAAGGCGTGGAAGCTGAACCTCGCCGCGCTCAGGGCCAACATGGACGCGATCATCGGCTTCCCGGAGGTCGCCGGCAGTTTTGAGAAGCCCGCCTTCTTTCTTTCGGGCGCGACGTCCGACTACGTCCAGCCCGAGGCGCGCCCCGTCATCAAGACGCTCTTCCCCAAGGCGCGCTTTGCCAAGCTGAATGGCGCAGGCCACTGGCTCCACGCCGAAAAACCGCGGGAGTTTGAGGCCGCCGTCGCAGCCTTCCTCGACGCGCCGTAAGAGAATTCAGGTGCCCAAAAGTGGTAAGGCACCAGGTGCTCAGCCGAAGCCGATGCAAACCCTGGTGCCTCCTGTGATCTGTCAGACCCTCGCGGGCCCTCTATCTCACGAGCCGATCCCCCGAAGGCGACCCGCTCAGCAGCCGATTGGAAACCTAAATCTCCCCCCAGCCTTGCGCCGACCCTGAAGATGCTGCCCTGACGGTCGAACCTCATAGAGACCCGCTTGTCCGGCTTGCACCCCGCTCCGCTGTCCTTCGAAAAACCTAAGCTTTCCAACCTCTTGCGGCCCGGGAGCCTTTGCGATCCGTCCGGGAAGTTGCCCTCCCTTCCGATGTCTTAACGATGCCGCCGAGGGGGCCGTTCGCGCAACGAAAAAATGCGCGCCGGGCTCAGTTTCCGGTGGATAACATGTTGATATCGCTTGTGGATATTTTGTGGATAGCTCGAATTTACCAGTTTTCGCGCCCACTTATGGAAACGCTGCGCATGCAGCATAAACGGTCGCATTTTTCGGTCGATTTTCCTGCCACGACGCCTATCGGGAGGCACCTTTGGCGCTCGGGACCGCGAATCTGGGCCCGAATCCCCACCGC
>JBCBFV010000254.1:0-3413 GCA_038527425.1 Pseudomonadota bacterium | reverse complement strand
TGAGCGCGGAGCCGTCCGCCAGGGGCGAGGTCAGCACGCTGAGGAGGATTTGCGAGGCAGGCTCCACCTGGATCCAGAGGAACCAGATGACAAAGCCGCCCAAGACGGCACCGAAGTTGTTGCCCGATCCGCCCACGATGACCATCACCCAAATGAGGAAGGTAAAGCGCAGAGGCTGGTAGGCCGCAGGCGTGAGCTGGCTGTCGAGCGTCGTCATCATCGCGCCCGCCATGCCGAGGATGGCCGATCCCAGAATGAAGATCTGCAGGTGGCGCGCGGTGACGTCTTTGCCCATGGCCTCGGCCGCAGTCTCGTTATCGCGGATCGCGCGCATCATCCGGCCCCAAGGCGAATTCAGCGCGAGCTGCGCGAGCACCAAGAGCAGGATGAGCACGATGGAGAAGAGCACGGCCCACTCCACGCGGACCTGCAAGGTCGAGGCGAAGACGGGATCGAGGCCAAGGCCCTGAGCGCGATCGACGAAGGCAGGGTCTGCCTGCAGCTCGATCTCGTAGGAGACCGGGCGCGGGATGCCCACCACGTTCTTCACACCGCGGGACAGCCAATCCTCGGCCTTGAGGATAGCGATAATGATCTCTGCGATGCCCAGCGTCGCAATCGCGAGGTAATCTGATCTGAGGCCCAGCGCTGTCTTGCCGATGATCCACGCCGCGCCTGCCGCGATCAGGCCGCCTGCAGGCCACGCGAGAAGCATGGTCAGACCCTCAGCGCCGAGGCCTCCGAGAAAGCCTGTGCCCGCCGGGTTGACCGCCTCGATCGCGTCGCGCGCCGGGTCGAAGAGCTGGCGATAGATCACGAAACCCACGATGATGATGGCTGCCACGGCGAGCGTTCGCGCCCGCCCGGGATCGAGTTTGCGGTAGGCCACAACGGCGGCCACGATGGTCGCGGCGCCCATGGTCATGGCCATGGCCATGCGCGCGCCACCCTCTGCAATCGCCTCGGTGGTGGGGGGCATGCCGATCAGGACGGCCGCAAGACCGCCCAACGCCACAAAGCCCATGACGCCGATATTGAAGAGGCCCGCAAAGCCCCACTGAAGGTTCACGCCGAGCGACATGATCGCGCTCACGAGCCCAAAGTTCAGCAGCGTCAGCGCCGTGTTCACGCCCTGAAAGTAGCCCGTCCCGATGATCAGGATCGCCACCAGAACGAAGAGAGACATATCTCGCAGTGTCAGGGTCATAGCGCTTTCCCCTTCATGATACCGGTCGGTTTGAACAGAAGAACGATGATGAGAATGCCAAAGCTCACCGCGAATTTGTAATCGGTGGTCAGAAGCTGGACGAGGCCATCTGGCTCCAGGCTCTCAGGCATGAGATAGCCCAGCACTTTCTTCAGCGGATAGGTCAGCGCGATCTCTGCGAAGGCAATGACAAAACCGCCCACGATGGCCCCGATGGGGGAGCCGAGCCCGCCTACGATGGCCGCTGCAAAGATCGGCAAGAGCAGCTGGAAATAGGTGAAGGCCTTGTAGGACTTATCGAGGCCGTAAAGCACACCGGCCGTCGTCGCGAGCGCGGCCACGATCATCCAGGTCACCATCACAACGCGCTCCGGATTGATGCCCGACAACAGCGCCAGATCCTCATTGTCCGAGAAGGCGCGCATCGATTTGCCCGTGCGCGTCCGGTTCAGGAACCAGAAGAGAAGGGCCACCGCGATCACAGCCACAACGATGGTAATGGCCTGCGACGTGCGGAAAGCGAGGCCTTCATCAAGGCCCGACCAATCGCGGAAATCGCGGGCGCGCATGATGAAACGCTCGCCATCGGCGAAACGGATGTCGTCCACGCCGATGATGAAACGCGTGATGCCGTTCATCACGAACATCACGCCCATGGACACGATCACGAGGATCACCGGTGAGGCCTTTTGCGCCCTATAGAAGCGGTAGACCGATCTGTCCGTGAAGACGAGGAGCAGCGCACAGCCTGCAATACCCACCGGCAAGGCCAGAAGGGCGGTTGGAAGCGGCCCCAGTGAGACCCCAAGCGCTTGCAAACCCCAGGTCGCGAAGATCACGACCATGGTCCCGAAGGCCATGGTGTCGCCATGGGCGAAGTTTGAGAACCGCAAGATCCCGTAGACCAGCGTCACGCCCAACGCGCCCAGCGCCAATTGGCTGCCATAGGCGACACCGGGGATGATGATGAAGTTCAGGATGACGATGACGGCATTGAGGATGTCGGTCACGATAGCGGGCCTTGTCTACAAGTTCCGAGCGGAGCGCGCGCAGGCATGCCCCGGGTCATATTTGCCTCTGGAGAGGTTGCTTTGCGGGATAGAGCGGTCACTCGCGGATCTCGCAACGGCCAACCTCGCTCAGCACGAAAGCGTCCGCGCCCAAGGGGGCGACATGGAGCGAGCGCATGGCAGTCCCATCGGGCTGAACGGTGACGAGCTGCGAGACCAAATCGCCTTGGGGCAGGGCGATGACAAAGCGGCGCACGCCATTCGACGAAGGGATCTCCAGCATCAGGTCAGATCGCAGCAGCATCTGAGAGGGGCGCCTATCGGATTGAACGATCAACCCGCCGCGGTTTTCCTCAAGCGCTGTCATTTCTCCGTCGGTGCCCGGCGCGCCGCCAGAGACGCGGTCGAATGAGCAAACGATCCCGAATACTGGCTCACCTGCCTCATCCTGTGCCCACGCCGCGCCGGACATCATCAGCAGGGTTGCTGCTAAAATCGCTCTCATTGTTCCACCCCTTCGATTGTCATTGCTCGCCCAATCACCCTTAACCACCCAGGAACGACCGCCGCACTTCGGGGTCCTCCAAGAGTTCACGGCCCGTGCCTGTATAGGCATTACGGCCCTGTACGAGGACATAGCCTTTGTCCGCGATTTCAAGCGCTTGGCGGGCGTTCTGTTCGACCATGAGGATCGATATACCCGTGCGCGCCACTTCAATGATGCGGTCAAAAAGCTCGTCCATCACGATGGGCGAGACGCCCGCCGTCGGCTCATCAAGCATCAGGACCTGGGGCTTCGTCATAAGCGCGCGGCCCACAGCCACCTGCTGGCGCTGACCGCCGGAAAGCTCGCCCGCCGGCTGGCGGCGCTTTTCGCGCAGGATCGGGAAAAGCTCGTAGACCTGCTCCATGGTCGACGCGATGTCGTCAGTGCGGATAAACGCCCCCATCTCGAGGTTCTCTTCCACCGTCATGGAGGTGAAGATGTTCGAGGTCTGGGGCACAAAGCCCATGCCCTTTTGCACGCGGGCCTGCGGGGTCAGGGCGGTGATATCATCACCACCAAGCCGCACGGCGCCTTGGCGAACGTCGAGCATGCCGAAGACGGCCTTCATGGCGGTCGATTTGCCTGCGCCATTGGGGCCCACGATGACGGCGATCTCGCCCTCATTCACGGCGATGGTGCAATCATGAAG
>JBCBFV010000253.1:0-3434 GCA_038527425.1 Pseudomonadota bacterium | reverse complement strand
GGGAAGACATGGCCGGGCGTCGCGATGTCGGCTGCTCCCTTCGTGTGGTCGATGGCCACAGCCACCGTGCGCGCGCGATCCGCGGCAGAGATTCCCGTCGTCACGCCCTCGCGCGCCTCGATCGAGACGGTGAAGGCCGTCTCGTGGCGCGAGGAGTTCTGAGAGGCCATCAGCGGCAGGCCCAGCGCATCAATGCGTTCACCGGGCAGCGTCAGGCAGATCAGCCCGCGCCCGTGGGTCGCCATAAAGTTCACCGCATCAGGCGTGGCCATCTGCGCGGGGATGACGAGGTCACCCTCGTTCTCGCGGTCCTCGTGGTCCACGAGGATAAACATGCGACCATTACGGGCATCTTCGATGATGTCCTCGATCGAGGAAATCGCATCACCCCATTCGGCTTCAACCGGACCGGGCTTTTCGTAGAGAGTGCTATCCTGGCTCATCTTACATCCCCAAAGTAGCGCTTGGCGCTCAGATATCCGGCGGCACGGGCAGCGGCAGACCATTCCCGTTCCATCGAGGTGGCCCCTATGACGAGAACACCGTCCGCTGGCAAGCGTTCCGCTTTAATCGTGTCAGCAACCTTGTGGCGCATCTCGGTCCAGCTGTCGGTGAAGAGAGGTGCGGCGGCGGCTTTGAGGCCCTCGTTGGCCTCCATCACGGCGGCTGGATCAAGCGGGCGGTGCACGAGGGCGATCTTGCCTGCGTCCTTGATCTCGGCCACTTGCTGCGCGGTGTCGTCGGGCAGCGTGACGGTGGTCATGCGCAGCGCGTTCGACGAGAAAAGGAAGCCAATCACGTCACGCCCCGTGGAGGCGCGCACGCCCGCGTAGGTTTTGTAGTCGAGGCCCAGTTCCTTGGCGCGCTTCACCCGCATCTTCAGCACAAAGAGCGGCAGCGTCGGCAGCAGCGCCTCGCGCGCCTTCTTCCACTGATGCTTGCGGTAACGGTAGCCCGCTTCCATCGTGGGGCCGTTGTTGTGGCCGAGGCCCGGCAGCGCGCTCATGACGCTTCCGCCAGACGCGCCACATAGCGGGCAAGCGTGTCGATCTCGAGGTTGATCGCATCGCCTTCGGCCATGTCGCCCCAGGTCGTGACCTGCTTGGTGTGCGGGATCATGTTGACGCCGAAGGTGTTCCCATCGACCTCGTTCACGGTCAGCGAGGTGCCGTTGAGCGCGACGGAGCCCTTGGGCGCAATGAATTTGGCAAGCTCTGCGGGGGCCTCAAACGTCACTCGCGTGCTGTCGCCTTCGTCGCGGATGGCCACGATCTTAGCCACACCATCGACGTGGCCGGACACGATATGGCCGCCCAGTTCGTCGCCCACTTTGAGCGCACGCTCCAGGTTCACACGGCGCCCTTCGGCCCAGGGTTTGTTGCCGCCCAGATTGGTCTTCGAGATGCTCTCGGCGCTGACATCCACATCGAACCAGCCCTCGCCTTTGTCGACGACTGTCAGGCAGCAACCGTCGCAGGCAATGGAGGCGCCTATGTCGACGCTCGCCATGTCGTAGCGCGTCTGAATGCGCGCGCGCATATCGCCGCGCTGCTCGACGTGACTGATGACCCCAATGTCGGTAATGATGCCGGTGAACATGAGCTTCCCCTTTCGACAGGGCAGGTAACCCTTGCATCCTGCCGGGGCAAGTATGACCCTTGGACGCGAGTAACCGCATTTTCACCACGAAGCCCTAAAAGCGCCATAAATATGAAGCAAACGAGCGAGCGAAGACGCTGGTGAGTAACATGGTAACCCACGAAAAAAGAACGTTCCTCTTTTTGCAGGGGCCCCATGGGCCGTTCTTTCATCGATTGGGCAAGATGTTGGGCGCCGCGGGGTGCGATGTCTGGCGTGTGGGCTTCAACGCAGGCGACCGGGCGTTCTGGTTCACGCCAAAAACCTACATCCCCTACACCGGCAAGCTGTCCGACTGGCCTGACCGCTTGGCAGAGATCGTGGCCGACAAAGGCATCACTGATATTGTGCTCTATGGTGACACGCGCCCCGTCCATGCGGACGCTGTGGTACGCGCGAAGGAGCTTGGGCTCACCGTTCATGTTTTCGAGGAAGGCTACATGCGCCCCTATTGGGTGACGTATGAGCGTGAGGGATCAAACGGTCATTCGCAGCTGATGGACATGTCGGTGGGCGAGATGCAGAAGGCGCTCGAACAATCCGACCTCGATGTGCCCGAGGCGCCCACCCATTGGGGCGACATGAACCAGCACATCTTCTACGGCTTCCTCTACCACCTCTTCGTGATGACGCGGAACGGGGCCTACCGGAACATCCGCACCCATCGCTCGATGCCGGTGGCGCAGGAGTTCTACCTCTACATGAAGCGCTTTCTGCTCTTGCCCTTCGTGCGGCTCGATCGCGGGCTCTCGACATTGCGCATCAAGCAGGCAGGCTTTCCGTTCCACCTGGTGCTGATGCAGCTCGAACATGACGCGAGCTTTCAGATGCATTCCCCCTTCAAGGAAATGCGGGAGTTTCTGGAGCTGACGATTAAAGGCTTCGCCGAAGGCGCCCCGCGCCACCACCACCTCGTCTTCAAGGCTCACCCGATGGAATCCGGGCGGCTGCCCATGCGCCACGTGGTGCGGCAGTTGGCCAAAGAACACGGCGTGAAAGGCCGCGTCCACTACGTGCCGGGCGGCAAACTTGCGCGTCTTCTGAACCACGCGCGCACGGCGGTGACGGTGAATTCCACGGCGGCCCAGCAGGTGCTCTGGCGGGGCATCCCGCTGAAGGTCTTTGGGGCGGCGGTCTATGCCAAGCCCGAGTTCGTCAGCACCCAAGCCCTGCCCGACTTCTTCGCCGCACCTGAGCGACCCGACAACCGCGCCTACAAGGATTACCGCCGCTTCCTGCTGGAGACCTCGCAGATGCCCGGCGGCTTTTACTCGGCCCGCGGGCGCCGCGAACTGATGCGTCAGGTCGTCGATATGATGCTCGCGCCCGAAGATCCTTACGCCGCCTTCCTGAAAGGGAGTGCCGCGCCACGGCAACAGTTGCGTCTCGTCAAAGACTGACCGCAACCCATAGCGCTTCCATTTTTGACCGGATTCCGCTAGGTTGCGAAAAAAAGCTGAGGCAGAATTTCAGGCTTGAGGAGTCGGAGCAGTGACTTCCACTAACACCGCGCACAAGCGCGTATGGTCCAGGGCTGTGGGTGCTTTGGGTATTTTGGCATTCGTGGCAGCCTGTGGCTTGCCGCGCTCAGGGCCGTCGAAATCAGAGATTTTCGAGGGGTCCGTGCAGCGCTCGGGCGATGCTTTCATCGTCTTGGTGAACGACGACGTGACGCGCGCAACGGCCGTTGTGCCCGCGTTTGGCTTCTCTGACGCATTCCTGAACGCATGTGACATTGGATCCGATGTGATCCGGCCAGGCGACGTCCTGGGCCTTACCATCTGGGAAAACGTGTC
>JBCBFV010000252.1:0-3436 GCA_038527425.1 Pseudomonadota bacterium | reverse complement strand
TGCTGGCCGATGGGCGCATCAGGCTGGAACAGCCTGCGACGCCAGCGGCTTGCTTTGATCTTCTGATGCAGGGCCGCGTTGATGCGGTCGCGCTGAACGAATTCACCGGTTGGACGACAATCAGCGATATGGGGCTGCAGGCGGCTGTGACGCCCTTGGCCAAACCGCTGAGCGTGGAGGGGCTGCATGTTGTCATTTCGAAACGGCATTGGCGCGGCACGACGCACCTTTACCGGGTCAACGCAGGGCTCGCCAAACTGAAGGAAACCGACCGGTATGACCAGATTGTCTCGCGTCACTTGGGGGTGTTTTGGGATCGCGTGAACTAGCGCATCTCAGACACTGTTTGCGAGGCTTGGCGCCGTCCCGAAGCAGCCAGGGGCGGCGCCTTTTCGTTTCCTATTGAGGGGCGCGCCGGGGCGAGTATGGTGGGCGCAAAGAGGGGACACCGAATGATAAAAACCACCCATGTTGGCAGCCTGCCGCGCACCCAAAAAGTCGTCGATTTCATCTTCGCGCGCGAGAAGGGCGAGGCCTATGAGCCCGAGCAGTTCAACGCGGTTATGGCCGAGGCATGCGCCGATACCGTGCGCCGTCAGGTCGAGGCCGGTGTCGATATCGTAAGCGACGGTGAAACCTCGAAAATCAGCTACGCCACCTACGTCAAAGACCGCTACACGGGTTTTGCCGGCGACAGCCCCCGGAATGCGCCCGCTGACCTCAAGAAATTCCCCGGTTTCCTGAAGCGCCTGGCGGACGACGGCGGTACGCCGACCTATGCGCGCCCTATGTGTGTGGGCGAGGTGAAATCGAAGGGCCAGGGGGAGCTCGAGGCCGACATCAAGCACCTTAAAGAGGGCATGGCCGCCCATGGCGCCACTGAAGGTTTCATGAATGCCGCGTCCCCCGGCGTGATTTCGCTCTTCTTGCAGAATGACTTCTACCCGACGCGGGATGAATATCTGGCAGCGCTCGCCGATGCGATGCGCGAGGAATACCGCACGATTGTGGACGCAGGCCTCTATCTGCAGCTCGACTGTCCGGACCTCGCCTTGTCGCGGCACATGCTCTTTGCTGATCTCAGCGATGAGGAGTTCCTCAAGATCGCGGGTAGCCATGTGGAGGCGCTGAACCACGCGCTGGAGGGCATCGATCCGTCACGTGTGCGCGTCCACATCTGCTGGGGCAACTACGAGGGGCCCCATATCTGTGACATCGACATGGCAACCGTCTTCACAACCTTCATGGGCGTGGGCGCCTCGCAGCTCTTGTTCGAGACATCGAACCCGCGTCACGCGCATGAATGGACTGTCTTCCGCGATCGCGCCTCAGAGATCCCGGAGGACAAGGTGTTGGTGCCTGGCGTCGTCGACACGACGACGAACTTCGTGGAACATCCTGAGCTCGTGGCCGAGCGCATCGGCAAGTTCACCAATATCGTGGGCGCTGATCGCGTGATCGCAGGCTCTGATTGTGGCTTTGGCACCTTCGCGGGCTTCGGCGCCGTGGATCCCGATATCGCCTACGCCAAGCTCGGCTCCCTCGCCGAAGGGGCACGGCTCGCAGCAGGGCGGCAATGACGGAACCCATTGTTTTTCTTCCCGGCATGATGTGCGACGCGCGGCTTTTCGCGCCGCAACTCGATGCGCTGAGCCGGGAACGCGCGATCATGGTAGCGCCCACCTGCGTGGGCGACCGCATTGAAGAAATCGCCTCGAACGTGCTGACCTCCGCACCTGCCAAATTTGCTTTGGCAGGCCTGTCGATGGGCGGGATCGTGGCGATGGAGGTCTATCGCCGTGCGCCCGAGCGCGTGACGCGCATTGCGCTGATGGACACCAATCCGATGTCGGAGCTGCCGGACCGTGCCGCTGCGCGCGAGCCGCAGATCGTGAAGGTAAAGGCGGGCCGCCTCCATGAGGTGATGGCCGATGAGATGAAGCCGCAATACCTCGCCCAAGGCCCGTACCGTCAGGAGATCCTGAACCTGTGCATGGATATGGCAGAGGCTTTGGGGCCGGACGTGTTTATCCGCCAATCCCGCGCGCTGCAGCGTAGGCGCGACCAGCAGGCGACGCTGCGCAAGATCAAATGCCCCGCGCTCGTGCTTTGCGGCGAACATGACCAGCTTTGCCCGCCAGAGCGTCACCAGTTCATGGCCGATCTCATACCCTATTCGATCTTCAAGGTGATTGGGGGGGCAGGGCATCTGCCGACGCTCGAGCAAGCCTCGGTCGTCAACGACCTGATGCGCGAGTGGCTCAGGCAGCCGTTCGTTCTTCAGTAACGGATTTCGATGTGAGTACGCCGGCGCCCGCAAATGAGGACGCCGGTCTTTCCCTTAAGCGGCGTTCTTGTTCGCGGCCTTCACCGGCTTCTTTCGCGCGTTCTGATCGATGAAATCGAGAACGAGCGGGCGGATGTTGTTACGCCAGCTCTTGCCCGCGAAGATGCCGTAGTGACCGGCACCCGGCTCCAGATGCGCAGCCTTCTTTTCATCAGGCAGGCCCGTGAGCAGATCAAGCGCGGCAAGGCACTGACCAGGAGCGGAGATATCGTCTTTCTCTCCCTCGACGATCTTCACGGCCACATCCGTAATCTTCGAGATATCGACCTTGCGGCCCGCCACCGTGAACTGGTTCAGCGCGATATCGCGGTTCTTGAATATCCGCTCCACGGTCGAGAGGTAGAACTCCGCCGTCATGTCCATCACTGCGAGGTATTCGTCGTAGAAGGCGTTGTGTTTGTCGTGGTCGGAGGCATCACCGTTGGCGGTGCGCAGGATCTGATCATAGAAGCTTTTGCCGTGCGTCTCGGCGTTCATCGACATGAAGGAAGCGAGCTGCAGCAGGCCCGGATAAACCATGCGGCCCACGCCTTTGTACTTGAAACCCACACGCTGGATCATCGTTTCTTCGAGCTGGCCCATCGTCACGCGGCGACCGAAGTCAGTCACATCGGTGGCCGCTGCATCGGGATCGATCGGGCCACCCACCAGCGTGAGCGAGGCAGGCTGCGCCTTGGGATCGTCTTCCGCAAGGTAGGCCGTTGCGGCCAACGTCAGCGGGGCAGGCTGGCAGATCGCGATCACATGGGTGTCGTGGCCGAGCGCCTTCATGAATTCCACGAGGTAAAGCGTGTAGTCTTCGACGTCGAACTTGCCTTCGCTGACGGGGATGTCGCGGGCATTATGCCAATCGGTGATGTAGACTTCGCAATCCGGCAGCAGCGAAAAGACAGTCTTGCGCAGAAGCGTGGCGTAGTGGCCGGACATCGGTGCCACCAGCATGACGCGCCGTTTGCGTGGTTTGCGGCCCTGCACTTTGAAGTGGATCAGGTCACCGAAGGGCTTTGAGACCACAGGCTCAATGGAGATCAGATGATCTTTGCCGTCTTCCATAGAGATGGAATCGAGGCCCCAGTCAGGTTTGACGAC
>JBCBFV010000251.1:0-3449 GCA_038527425.1 Pseudomonadota bacterium | reverse complement strand
GCCTGGGCGGATGAGTATTTCTACGTCCCGCACCGTCACCGCGCGCGTGGGGTGGGGGGCATCTTCTATGATGACCGCAACACCGGTGATTGGGAGGCCGATTTCGCGCTGACCCAAGACGTCGGCCGCGCCTTCCTGCCGGCTTACCTGCCGCAGGTGAAAAAGCATCTCAGCCAGCCGTGGACCGAGGCCGACAAGGACGCGCAGCTCGTCCATCGGGGGCTCTATGCTGAATACAACCTCGTCTATGACCGGGGCACGAAGTTCGGGCTCGAGACCGGGCATGACGCGAATGCGGTGCTGATGTCCCTGCCGCCGCTGGCGAAATGGACTTGAAAAACAAAGCCCCGCAGGGTTGCTGCGGGGCTTGAGCGTTTCAAGGCGCCGCGCATTCGCGCGGCGTTTTGCGTTTAGGCGGAGCGCACGGTGTCGATCATCAGCTGCACGTTCTCCGGACCCGCGTCCGGCGTAATGCCGTGGCCCAGATTGAAGATGTGCGGCCCGCCCCGGAACGCGTCGACGATGGCGCGAGTTTCATCCACCAGCGCCTGGCCGCCCGTGACCATGTGAGAGGAGGCGAGGTTGCCCTGAACGCAGCCGTCTTTTTGCACATGGGCTGCGGCCCAGCTCGCCTCGACAGAGTTATCGAGTGCCACGCAATCGGCGCCCGTCGCGTTTGCGAAGCCGATGTAGCCGTCGCCCGCTTCGCGCGGGAAGGCGATGATGGGCGTGTCGGGGTGGCGGGCCTTGAGGGCGGCGATGATCTCCCGCGCGGGCTCCAGTGCGTAGCGCTGGAATGCCTCCCCCTTGAGCGACCCGGCCCAGCTGTCGAAGAGCTTTACCACTTCGGCGCCTGCATCGATCTGCATGGAGAGGTATTCGATCGTGGCCTCAGTCAGTCGCGCCATCAGCGCATCAAAGACCTCAGGTGCTTCTTCACGCATTTTATGGGCTGGGCCTTGGTCCGGCGTGCCGCGGCCAGCGATCATGTAAGTTGCCACCGTCCACGGTGCGCCCGCAAAGCCGATAAGCGTCGTCTCCTCAGGCAATTCGCGGCGCAAAATGCGGACAGTTTCGTAGATCGGGGACAGATGCTCGTGAATGTCGCCAGCACCTTTCAGGGCCGTCACGCCGCTCATATCCTCGATGGTGGACAGGCGCGGGCCTTCGCCCGTCACAAACCACAGGTCGGCACCGAGGGCATCGGGGATGAGCAGGATGTCAGCAAAGAGAATCGCTGCGTCGAACCCGTAGCGGCGGATCGGCTGCAGCGTGACTTCTGCTGCAAGTTCCGAGTTGTAGCAGAGTGACAGGAAGTCTCCGGCCTGCGCGCGAGTCGCGCGATACTCCGGCAAATAACGCCCCGCCTGGCGCATCATCCATATCGGTGGCGTGGCCTGCGTTTCACCGCGAAGAGCCTTCAGAATGGTTTTTTCAGCTGTTGCTGCGGGCACTGAGATGTCTTTCATGGGGCGGCGGGCCTTGATTTGAGTGTCAACTTTAGGTGACACTCTACTTGCCAGCCGCGCGCGACGCAATTAGGAACGAGATATGAGCTTACCGTCCGCAGACTCTCCGCTCAAGATAGGTACACGTGGATCGCCTTTGGCGCTCGCACAGGCCTACGAGACGCGTCGCCGCCTAATGGCGTCCCACGGGCTTCCCGAGGACGCTTTCGAAATTTGCATTATCAAGACCACGGGTGACCGGATCTTGGATCGACCGCTGAAAGAAATCGGCGGCAAGGGTCTTTTCACGCGCGAGATTGAGGCCGACCTGATCGAGGGTCGCATCGATATCGCCGTGCACTCGATGAAGGATATGCCGACGATCCAGCCTGATGGGCTGATCCTCGATTGCTATTTGCCGCGTGAAGATGTGCGCGATGCTTTCGTCTCTCTGGGCGACTACCAGCTGAGCACGCTGCCCAAGGGCTCCAAGGTGGGGTCGTCCTCGCTCCGGCGCCGGGCGCAGTTGTTGAACTACCGCGCCGATCTTGAGGTGGTGGAGTTCCGTGGCAACGTGCAGACCCGACTGAAGAAGCTTGAGGACGGCGTGGCGCTTTGCACCTTCCTCGCCATGGCGGGCCTGAACCGGCTGAGCCTTGATGATGTGCCTAAAAGCCCTGTGGCGACCGAGGACATGCTTCCTGCCGTGGCCCAAGGCGCCATTGGCATCGAACGCCGGACCGATGACGCGGATACTGCTGCGCTTCTTGCCAAGATCCATGACGTGCCCACGGGCGAGCGCTTGGCCGCAGAGCGGTCCTTCCTGAAAACACTCGATGGCAGCTGCGAGACGCCCATCGCGGGCCTTGCGGAGCTTGATGGCGGCACGTTGCGGCTCCGCGGGGAAATCCTGCGCCCTGATGGCAGCGAACGGATCGCTGACGAGATCTCCGGCCCTATCGCCTCCGGCTCGGACCTCGGCGCGGAGCTGGGCGAACGGCTCCTGTCGCAAGCGGCGGCTGACTTCTTCTCCTGGCGGGAGATGGCCTAACTAGGCCCCCGGCAGCACTTTCCCCGGATTCATCAGCCCCTTGGGATCAAGGGCGGCCTTCATATCGCGCATGAGCGAGATGGCCGTCTGATCCTTGCGCCGCTCCATGGAGCCCAGCTTGCTAAGCCCGATCCCATGTTCGGCGGAGAATGAGCCGCCGAGGCTTAGCGTCACCTCTTCCACCACCTCGACGATCTCGTCGTAGAGCGCTGGGTCCTTGCGGGTGGTATAGACGGAATAGTGCACGTTGCCGTCGCCCAGGTGGCTGACCATGAAATCCTCGCAGCCGGGATCGATCTCTTGCACGCGGGCGTTGGCGGTGGCGATAAACTCGGGGACGGCGTCGACGGGAACGGCGATGTCGGTATCGACGATGGGGCGATCATAGAAGGTGAGCTCGGCGGCCATCTCCCGCCGCGACCACATGGCATCGCGCTGCGCCTCGGATTGGGCGACGACGGCATCGGCCACCACGTCCTCTTCCATCTTTTCAGCGAGGATACTCTGCACAAGCTCCGTAAGGCGCGGGGTGCCATCGTCGCCCAACGCCGCATCGTCTGCCCGCGTAGAAGCCGCTTCCAGGAGGATGTTGACCGGGTAGGGGGCCTCAAACGGCTCCCGCTCGCCGGTGTGTTCGACGTGGCGGGTGATGTAGTTGCGCGGCATGTATTCGAACGCCTCAAGCGCGCCGCCGGTGGCTTCTTGCAGGGCGTTGAGCAGGGGCAGCGTGTCCTCGAGCCGCTCAAGCGCCACCATCGCCGTGGCGCGCACGCGCGGGGCGGGGACAAGCTTTACGACGGCTGCGGTGATGAAGCCCAGCGTGCCTTCCGCGCCCACAAAGAGTTGGCGCAGATTGTAGCCTGTGTTGTCTTTTCGCAGCTCGCTCATCAGGTCCATGACGCGCCCGTCCGGCAGCACGATCTCGAGCCCCAGACACAAGTCGCGCGTAT
>JBCBFV010000250.1:0-3596 GCA_038527425.1 Pseudomonadota bacterium | reverse complement strand
CGCAGAGTTTTCCGACAATTGGCGCATAGCGCTCATCTGACGGATGAACCGCTACCGCGCCGTCGCCCAGCATCGTCTCAGGCCGCGTGGTCGCGATCGAGATGTAATCCCGAGTCTCGCGCAGCGTCACGTTGCCGTCTTCATCTTTCTCCAAATACTCATAGGTCTCGCCGCCCGCCAACGGGTACTTGAAGTGCCACATGTGTCCGGGCGTCTCGATATTCTCGACCTCAAGGTCCGAGATCGCCGTCTCGAAATGCGGGTCCCAATTCACCAGCCGCTTGCCGCGGTAGATGAGGCCCTTGTTGTACATCTCCACGAAGACCTTGATGACCGCGTCGTGGAAATTGCCCTCGTTCCCCTCAGGGGCGCCCGGCGCACCCGACATGGTGAAAGCCTCACGCGACCAATCGCAGGACGCGCCGAGCCGCTGAAGCTGGCCCTTGATCGTCCCACCGGACTTTTCCTTCCATTCCCAGACCTTTGCGAGGAACTTCTCACGTCCGAGCTCCTTGCGCCCGGCATTGCCCGCCTTCGCGAGCTCGCGCTCCACCACCATCTGCGTGGCGATGCCCGCATGGTCCGTGCCGGGCTGCCAGAGCGTGTGGAACCCGCGCATCCGGTGCCAGCGCGTCAGGATGTCTTGCAGCGTGTTGTTGAACGCGTGGCCCATATGCAGAACGCCTGTGACGTTCGGCGGCGGGATCATCACGCAGTAGGAGGATACCTCACCATTCGATACGTGCTTTCCAGCCGTAAAACAGCCTGCCTCTTCCCAGGCGGTATAGAGGCGCGTTTCGGCCTCGCTCGCATCGAATGTCTTTTCCATGGCTCTCATTCCCTTGGAGTTGCCCAAAAGCTACCGAAGGGCGGTCTATTGCGGTGGGCCGGGGGTGTCCACCGGTGCCGTGCGCAGATAGGGGATGGGACATGAAAGACGAGCATCTTCCTGCACCTGCTTCGGGTCTACGGCTCTTCTCCTTGTTGAAGGGCTGGATCGCGGTCGCTGTGTTTTGTGGCGCGTCCCTGGCAGTCTACCATTCCGCGGGCGGGTTCTTTGACGCGCGAGACTTCAACGAGCGGGCCATCATTCTCGACGCTGAAGTCGTCGAGGCTCGGGAGGAACGTCGGATGCAACGGCTCCACCACGTGATTGAACTAAGGTATGTGCTGAACGACGAACCCCGCACGCTCGAACTCGATGTGCCGCGCGGTGTTTATAGTCGCGCTCAGCGGCAGGAGACCTTGGCAATCGCCTTTGAGCCTGACCGCCCCGGCGTGCCGATTGTTCCTGCAGATCGCGTGACCTCCCGAGCCCAAACCTGGCTGGCCCTCAGCGTGCTGGCGCTCGCGGCGGTGTGCGGATGGCTCATCTTCATCGAAAGCAGGGTGAAGCAAGCTCGCAAAACGCGCGACGAAGGCGAACGTGTCTCGGCGCGGGTCAGCAAGATTGCCTATGTCGGGAACGCCAGTTTGGGGCCGGTCTTTATCAGGTTCTACCGCTTGCACTGGATCGAAGCATCCGGACGGGCAGGGTCCAGCGTCGGGCGTTCCCGCATGGCGTTTAGTGCTCTGAGTGAGGGGAGCCACCTCTGGGTCTACCGGAAAGGGCCCCATGCGTGGTGGGAAGGTGACGTCGGCGGGCCAATGTAACCTTTGTCACAGCAAAATGGCTGGAACGTGTGCCCATCATTGCCGATGTTAAATGTATGAGACACAGGCTTCACAGATGAGCTGGTTCCGGCGCCTTTTCCGCCGGGAGGCCCCTGCGCCCTCTGCGGGTCCGTCGCGGGGGTATCGCAAGCTCGTCGTAGTGCTTGATGGCACGATGTCGTCCTCCGTGCCCGGTTGCGAGACGAATGCGGGCCTTGCCGCGCAGCTGATCCGCGAGGCTGCTGAAGACGATGTCGTCGTCTACTATGAAGAGGGTCTCCAGTGGAGCGACTGGAGCGATGCGCTCAAGGTCATGACAGGTGACGGCATCAACGGCCAGATCCGCCGCGCCTATGGGTGGCTCGCCTCCCAGTACCAAAAGGGCGACCGCATCTATTTCATCGGCTATTCGCGCGGCGCCTATGCTGTGCGCTCCCTCGCAGGGCTGATCGGGCGGGTAGGGCTCCTGCGCCGTGAACGCGCCACCGAGCGGAACTTGCGCGATGTCTACCGCCTCTATGCCGAGCCCGAGCGTGTGGAGGCCGCGCGGGCCTTCGGCAAGGCGCATTGTCATACGGACGTGCAGGTCGAATGCATCGCGGTTTGGGACACGGTGAAGGCCTTGGGGCTAAAGCTGCCGCTGGTTTGGATGCTCACAAACCAGATGCATCACTACCACGACCATTCGCTCGGCGATCACGTGCGGGCAGGCTATCATGCGCTTGCGCTGAACGAGACGCGGCGCGCTTACGCGCCGGTGATGTGGGAAACCCGCGCAGGCTGGCGCGGTGAGCTGGAGCAGATGTGGTTCCGGGGAACTCACGCAGATATCGGTGGGCAGCTTTTGAAGCGTGTGCCGACGCGCGGCCTCTCCAACATCCCCTTCGTCTGGATCATGGAGAAGGTGGAGCGCGCGGGCCTGACCCTGCGCCCAGGCTGGCAGGCTGACTTCCCGCTCAACCCGCAAGCGCCCTCGATCGGCGCCTGGCGGGGGTGGAGCAAGGTCTTCTTGAACCGCTGGCCGCGCAAAGTGGGTCGCGATCCTTCTGAGGCCGTGCATCCCTCTGCCAATATCAAGAAAGCGCCGCCGCCTGTAAGTGGCGAGGCCGCGGGAGGGACCTAGCCCTTCATGATGAGGCAGGTGGTGGAACCGGTGGCGTAGAGCTTGCCGTCTGCGACGCCCCTGATCTCACCCGTTGCAACCCCGGTCGACCGCCCCGCGTGCGAGATGACGCCGATGGCCTCAATCTCCGTGCCTAAGGGCAGGTTCCGGGTGATATTCACCTTGTATTCGAGCGTTGTGTAGAACGATCCCTGCGGCACGGTCGTCATCACGGCGCAGGCCATGCAGCTATCAAGTAGCGTGCCGTACCAGCCGCCGTGCACCGTTCCCAAAGGGTTCGAATACGCAAACTTCGGCGTGCCGGTGAAAACCACGCGCCCTTTGGTAACTTCCGTGACGCGGTAGTTCAGCACGCCCCCGATGGGCGGTTGAGAGATTTTGCCGTCCCGCACCCGCTCCATAAACTCGAGGCCGGAGATGGCGAGCATCTCTTCACGGGTGGGCAGGTCGCTTGGGTTTTGAGCAAAGAACATGCCCCAACGGTTGGCGCGTTAGGCGACGTTGCGCAAGGGCTCTTCGGCGGTGATGCCGAGCGTGCGCGCAAGGGTGCGCGTGAGGTCGGGGCGGTTGAGCGTATAGATATGAAGGTGCTCCACGCCTTCTTCAATGAGGTCGGTGCAAAGCTCCGTCGCGTGGGTCAGCGCGAAGATGTCGGCGCGGCCATGGCGTTCGGCAGTCTCGAAAGCAGTGGCGAGCTCTGAGGGAACAGTGACGCCGCACTGCGTCGCGAAACGTGCAGCAGAGCGCCAGTTGTGGACCGGCAGGATGCCCGGGACGATGGGGCCGGGGACGCCCGCATCAGCGCATGCATCGCGGAAAC
>JBCBFV010000249.1:0-3610 GCA_038527425.1 Pseudomonadota bacterium | reverse complement strand
TGTAGATCTTCGCGCCGCCCAGGCGCTCGGTCAGGCGCTCCGCGTAGTAGAGCGGCGACGGACGGCCCACGTAATGCGTCCACAGATCGTTCATCTCGTCCCAGAACGACTGGTCGGTCTTGGCTTTCTCATACTCCGCCTCGAGGTCGAGGATGAGCGGCATAAGCGTCTCGGAGACGAAGCGCCCCCCAAACTGACCAAAACGGCCCTGGTCATCGGGGCCGTTCATGAAGGAGTTGAAAAGATCGTCAGGCATTGCGTGTCCTCCCGCTGGGCACTTCGACCTAGCGCCTCGTGCACGGGAGGGAAAGAGCGGTCTTGCCGCATGTCTGCACGCCGGGCTCAGTCGCCCTTTTTTTCTGCCTGCGACAGAAGCCGATCGAGGGACGAAAGTCGCGCGTCCTCAGACATTTCCTTCGACATCAAGATCTGCTGCCAACGGGTGGAAAAGCGCGACGTGGCCATCGTGTCACCGGACAGGAAATAGCGATGCGCCAAACCACAAGCGGCCCCCGTATCTGAGATACCGCTTCGCTGTAGCGAGGTGACGAGAAGGCGGTAGTTCACCTGCAAAAGAAGAGCCGGTACAGGTGGATCGAGCGCGGATAGCGCCTCGGCAGTCAGCTTGGCGCTGGCGGTGATCTGGTCGGCGCGGGCGGCTTGTGCAGCGGGCGCGAGGGCGTCGAGCGAAAACTTAAACGTCATGCTTGGCTCTCCGTCGCCAGCAAGGCGCGATCCATAAGCGCCATATACTCGCTCTCGATCAACTGGCGCACGGGAAAGCGCGCATCGATAAAGGTCGTGGCCGCTTCCATCAGGGGAAGATCCCTTTGGTCAACGGGCGCGCGCTCAAGG
Source organism: Pseudomonadota bacterium (assembly GCA_038527425.1). Lineage (GTDB taxonomy): Bacteria > Pseudomonadota > Alphaproteobacteria > Rhodobacterales > Rhodobacteraceae > Shimia_B. The sequence goes on along the minus strand of JBCBFV010000249.1, from coordinate 2,755 downwards.
GCGTCCATGAGGGCTTCCAATCCTGCCAAAGCGGTGAGCGTGGCCTCAGACAGTTTCCCAAGGAGCGCCACGCGGGCGGGCGCCTCCACATCTCGTGAGATCGATGGGGCCACGGCCCCCAGCATCACGCGCCTTTGCCGCTCTATTCGAGGAACACCAGTCGAAATGAAGACGTCTCTCATCCAGCCAGCCCCTTCGGGCCCTAGAGCGGATTGCGCCATGTTTTCGATCTGGGCGGGCGTCAACGCCTCCTCAGAGGTCCGAAGATGTGCGGCCAAGCTATCGACGCGCGCAGGATCGACCGTGGCGCCAAAGAGATGGTCCCACACCGGAGCCGCCGCATGCAGCCCCAAGAAGACAGAAAACTCCGCGCTATGTATCGCCTGGAGGGTCGCCTCGTCCGCCATATCAACCGGCACGGATCGACCGGATGTCGCGGGCGACGCGTTGAGCCTCGGCCGCGCGGTGATCTTTGAGGAAGGCGGCGTCCGGACCCTCAAGCTGCGCCTGCGCCAAAAGGGGCACATGGGCCATCGGCAACTTGGCTTCCCAGCGGTCAAGCGCCTCATGCAGGATGTTGCCCTTGCGAAGCGAGGTGAAGATATCGAGGGGGTCCATCACGTCATCAAAGAAGTTGATGGCAAAGCGCGTTTCGAGATCTTCTTCGGCGGCGTCTAATTCGGCGTCGCGCATCTCTTCGACGAGCTCGTTATAATCCTCATCCCGCCATGCTTCCCAGACATCAGCGATAAAGCCGTTGATGGTGAGGAGCTCATCCTCAGTCATTTCGCTGCTTCTGAAGCCTGACCCACCAATGCGAGTGACGGCACCCCACCAAATCCACGTGGCGAGGTCCTCGTCATGGTGGCCCCTGCCCCGCGCGAACCAATGCTCGACCGCGGCCATATCGTCGGGGCCAAGGTGGGCCGGCGCGTTTGCCCAGAAGGCATCGTGCAAAGCGTCGTGATGGGTGAACCACATCTCATGGACAGGGTGATAGGCGGCAGGGGTGCATTCCTTCGCGCTCACCTGCACACAGCGGCGCAGTTGCTCCGGCTGGTCGAGGCGCAAGCGCAGTTCCGGCAAAAGCGGCTGTGCTGCGCGAAAGCCGAGCAAAGACAGCGCGCGGCCGCGGGCATCGCGATTTTTGATCATTGTGTTGCTAACCCCCACATGCCCACGCCAGCAGCACCTGCTGCCGCCTCGCCAAACGGGCCGTCAAACGGAACAAAAAGGAGCGCACCCGCCCCGATCAGCGCGAGCGTTCCGCCCACCGCGTATCCGACGCGTGCAAGGTTGCTGGGCCCCGAAGACGTAGCGGGCCGACGATCCGGGTAGCGATCCCAATAATCGTCAGCTGTCGGAACCGGCGCATTGATGGCCGATGTCGTCGCCTCCCGATCAATTGCAGCGGCCCCTCCGCCACCCCCGCCACAACCCTGGGCGTCATATTCCTGCAAAAGGTTATCGGCCCCCTGCTGACGCTGGCTGATCTGTTCTTGGTGGGTCTGAAAGGTGTCCCTGCCGTTATACATCGTCCCGGGCGGGTCTGCGCCGGGCGACAACATCGTGTCGATCCGCTCCTGGATGCCCTTGTTCCAGCCCTGCCCGGTGTCGTGGCCCTCCACGAGCCGGTTGATCGCATCCGCCAAACACTCGCATGGATCGCGCCGGCAATGCCGCAGCGCATTCTTCACCGCATTTGTATTCCTTGTTGGGCCAACACCGCGCGCCATGGACACAATCCTTTGGGTCTAATGCGTCAAGGATAGGGGCACAGCCCGCCTGTGGAAACGAAAAATGCAATCAAGGTGAGCCAACCCTGCCCTTGGACTTGCCACAAAGGCCAACACAGCCTATAGCGCCCCTGTCAAAAGCGGCGGGACAGCCGCGGACGAGGAAACTGGAGCAGGGTCGGGCCTTCCGACCCTTCTTTATTTCTCAGCCGCAGCCAAACGCCAGAAGACCAACCCATAAGACCGGCGGAGACAACCGCTCGGCCAGTGAAATCGAAACGAATAGGATCGAAACGCCATATGGCAAACGCAACCATGGAGGAGTTCGAGGCCCTCCTAAACGAAAGCCTCGAAATCGACACGCCCACTGAGGGCTCTGTTGTCAAAGGTAAGGTCATCGCAATCGAAGCGGGCCAAGCCATCATCGACGTCGGCTACAAAATGGAAGGCCGTGTCGAACTCAAAGAATTCGCAGAACCCGGTGAAGCGCCCAGCGTTGCTGTGGGTGACGAGGTAGAAGTCTACCTGCGTGCCGCGGAAAACGCCCGTGGCGAAGCTGTCATCTCCCGCGAGATGGCGCGCCGCGAAGAAGCGTGGGATCGTCTCGAGAAGGCCTATGCCGCAGAAGAGCGCGTCGAAGGCGCCATCTTCGGCCGCGTCAAAGGCGGCTTCACGGTCGACCTCGGCGGCGCCGTGGCCTTCCTGCCCGGCTCCCAGGTTGACGTGCGCCCTGTGCGCGACGCAGGCCCGCTCATGGGTCTCAAGCAGCCGTTCCAGATCCTCAAGATGGACCGTCGCCGGGGCAACATCGTTGTCTCCCGCCGCGCGATCCTCTAAGAATCCCGCGCCGAACAGCGCGCCGAGGTCATCGGCAAGCTGGCAGAAGGCGACAACGTTGACGGCGTGGTCAAGAACATCACCGAATATGGTGCGTTCGTGGACCTCGGCGGTGTCGACGGCCTCTTGCACGTCACCGACATGGCATGGCGCCGTGTGAACCACCCGTCCGAGATCCTGTC
>JBCBFV010000248.1:0-3647 GCA_038527425.1 Pseudomonadota bacterium | reverse complement strand
CCGCCGAGCGCGACCTCCGCCGCATTCGCGGCAACGACATCAGCTTCATTTTCCAAGAGCCGATGACCTCGCTGAACCCGCTCCACACGCTGGAAAAACAGCTGACGGAATCGATCAGACTCCACCAAGGCGTGGAAGGAGCTGAGGCGCGGGAGCGTGTGCTCGATCTTCTCGAAAAGGTGGGCATCCGCGATGCGGAGAGCCGTCTGGGCGCCTATCCACACCAGCTTTCCGGTGGGCAGCGGCAGCGTGTGATGATCGCGATGGCGCTCGCCAACGGGCCCGATCTTCTGATCGCAGACGAGCCTACCACCGCGCTCGACGTGACCATTCAGGCTCAGATCCTAGAACTGCTGGCGGAACTCAAGCGCACCGAAGGGCTCTCCATGCTCTTCATCACCCATGACCTCACGATCGTGCGACAGTTCGCCGACCGCGTCTGCGTGATGAAAGACGGCCTGATCGTGGAGGAGGGCGCCACGAAAGAGGTCTTCGATGCGCCGCAGCACCCTTATACGCAGATGCTTCTGAATGCTGAGCCCTCAGGCCAGCCCTCACCCGTGGCTGACGACGCCCCCATCGTGGCGGAGACTGAGAAGCTCAAAATCTGGTTCCCTATCCAAGCGGGCTTTCTCAAGCGAACCGTGGGCTATGTGAAGGCCGTCAACGAGGCCACGCTCGATGTCCGCGCAGGCGAGACTGTGGGCATCGTGGGCGAGTCAGGCTCCGGCAAGACGACGCTCGCGCTGGCCATCATGCGTCTCATCCAGTCGGAGCACCGCATCTCCTTCCTTGGACGCGACATCAACGGGCTCTCGCCCCGCCAGATGCGCCCGCTCCGAAAGGACATGCAGATCGTCTTTCAGGACCCCTACGGTTCGCTGAGCCCGCGGATGTCCGTGGCCGAGATCGTGGCCGAGGGTCTCGGTGTCCACGGGGTGGAGCCAGGCCGCAACCCGCGCGACATGGTCTCGGATATCCTTGAGGAGGTGGGCATCGATCCGGCCTCCATGGACCGCTACCCCCATGAATTTTCTGGTGGTCAGCGCCAGCGGATCGCGGTGGCCCGCGCGATGATCTTGAAGCCCAAGCTCGTGATCCTGGACGAGCCGACGTCCGCGCTCGACATGACCGTGCAAAGCCAGATCGTGGACTTGCTGCGCGATCTACAGGCCCGCTACGGGCTCGCCTACCTCTTCATCAGCCACGACCTCAAAGTCGTGCGCGCGCTGAGCCACAAGGTGATGGTGATGAAGCAAGGCGACGTGATCGAGGCGGGAACTGTGGAGCAGATCTTCGAGCGTCCGCAGACGGAGTACACCCGCACCCTGATCTCGGCGGCCTTCGACCTCGCGTAGGAGGGGCGGACGGTTAGCCCGGCCCCATCATGAAGCATGCCGTGCCACGTGCCTGCAGCTTGCGGCAGGCCAGATCCGCGCCTTCACGCGTCATGCCCGCAAAGGTCGCGTCATAGCCGGCGTTCGACCGCACCACTTTCCGAAGCGTGCCATCCAGCGTCGCCATCTCGGTGAGCGCCACGCGCAAAAGCACCTTCTCGGCCGCAAAGCGGGAGCCGTAGCGGCCCACGTTGATGCCCCAATGCTTACCCCCCGAGGTGGAGGCGCGGGTGACGATCTCAGGCTCGGTGGGTGTCACATTCTGCGTCAGACGGGCAGGGCGGGCGCGGGGCGTCACCGTAGGCACGGGGACTTCAGGTTCTATGGAAGCCGTGGTCTCAACCTCAGGCGCCGAGGTGGCGTTCTCTAGGGCCTCCAGGATATCTGCCTCGGCTACCAAGAGCTCCGGCGCAGGCTCGGCCACGGGTGCATCAGCACCGGGGCGCAGCTGAGGGCGCAGGCTCGTTTTAACCGCCGTCACCACACGGATCGTCTTCCCAGCACCAGCCGCCGGTTCCACCGCACGAAGGCTAGGCTTGCGGACGGCCACGCGCGTGGGGGCGCGCTGGAAGCCCATGTCGAGAAGCTCCGCCACGCGGGCGTTGCGGGTCGCTGTCGAGCGGCCGCCGAAGACGGTGGCGATCACGCGTTCCTGGCCACGTTCCGCAGAGGCCACGAGGTTGAAACCAGCCGCACGGGTGTAGCCTGTCTTGATGCCGTCGGCCCCGCGATAGGCGTTCAGCAGGCGGCGGTTGGTGTTGTTCACCTCGGCGATACCTGCATGCGTCGAACGGCGGGAGAAGAGGTTATAATACTGCGGATAGTCGTAGAGCACGTGGCGCCCGAGCGTCGTCATATCGCGCGCCGTGGACATGTGACCGCTCTCGGTCAGGCCATGGGCGTTCTTGAACGTCGTGCGGGTCATGCCCATCGACTTGGCGGTTCGGTTCATCCTGCGTGCAAACGCGGCCTCGGAACCTGAGATCGCCTCACCAATCGCGGTCGCGGCATCGTTGGCCGATTTGACCGCAGCGGCACGGATCAGGTAGCGCAGCTTGATGCGTGACCCGGCGCGAAGACCCAGCTTCGAGGGCGGCTCTGCGGCGGCCTTGGCCGAAATCTTGACCGTCGTATCGAGCGAGATTTCCCCGTTCTCCACCGCTTGGAACGCGATGTAGAGGGTCATCATTTTCGTCAGCGACGCTGGGTGAAGCCGGGTGTCAGCATTGCGGGAATGCAAAACCTCGCCCGAGCGCGCATCGATAACCATAGCCGCATACGGCGCGGCCACTGCCTGAGTGGCAAAGAACACAGCAATAAGAATGAGGCCCATGCGGGCCGCCTGAAAAAGACGCGTCATCACGTCACTGCCTCGATCTGTTATAGGCCGCAGGTTGATCCCGCGTGCCACTTGATGGCGTTAAGGCTAACACAGTGCTGCCCGAATGCGTAACATTTTCCTCAATTGAATTAAGGCGATATTGTGGCGGGCCGCGCGTCAGGCGCGCGCAGATATGCCCACGAGGGGCCGCCGCGGCGCTAGATATCGGAATGTGGCGGGATTGTGGCGAGAACTTAGCCGAATTGCGCCAAAAGCTGGGGCAGGGCTGCCATATTCTCGATCCGGGCGAAGCGCGGCTCGCCTTGCGGATCATCGGCGCGCTCAAGCTCCCATTCGATCTCGAAAGGGATGTGCGTGGCGTAGGCGCCGGCCGCGAGCGCGGGCACAATATCAGAGCGCATGGAGTTCCCGATCATCATCGTGTGCTCGGCGTCTCGGAGGATGCGGCGGTAGGTGCCTTCGTTCTTCTCGCTCACCACATGAACCGCATCGAAGAGCTCGCCGAGGCCTGAGGCCGCGAGCTTCTCTTCCTGGTGCAGCAGGTCGCCCTTGGTGATCAGCACAAACCGGTAGCCCTTGAGCTCGCGCAGGACCGCCTCCACTCCGGGCAGTAGTTCTAGCGGGTGGGCAAGAAGATCACGCCCGCCCGCGATGATCTCCGAGATCGCTGTCGCCGGCACCTTGCCCTCGCTCAGCTCGATGGCCACTTCGATGACCGACAGCGTGAAACCTTTGACGCCGTAGCCATAGATCCCGATGTTGCGGCGCTCGGTCTCCAGCAGGCGTTTGTGGAACGAGGTCTTGTCGCAATAGGGGGCGAGGAGGGCCTCAACACGTTCCTGCGTGAGCTGGAAATAGACCTCGTTGTGCCACAGCGTATCGTCGGCATCGAACGCAAGGGTCGTTAA
>JBCBFV010000247.1:0-3653 GCA_038527425.1 Pseudomonadota bacterium | reverse complement strand
GCTTCACGCCCACGACTTTGCCCCCTTCAAAGCGCTGAACGACGTGCCGATGGGCATGACCGCGCACATCATCTTCTCTGCCTATGATGAGACCGCGCCCGCGACCACGAGCCCCATCATGCACCGTGTGATCCGCGAGGAGATCGGCTTTGACGGACTGCTCATGACCGATGACCTCTCGATGGAGGCCCTTGCAGGTGACGTGCACCAACGTTGTTCTGACGCGCTCTCTGCAGGCTGCGACCTGATCCTCCACTGCAATGGCGAGATGGCAGAGATGGAGGTGGTAGCCTCCTTCGGTGCAATGACGGACGCGGCAGAAGCCCGCGCCGCCCGCGCACTGGCCCAGCGTCAAACGCCAGTAGACATTGACATATCCGCCCTCCGCGCGGAACTTGCCGCGACGATGGAGAACGCATGAACGACGATCCGAGCATCTTGGAGACGAGTGTGTCCGACCGCCTTGCGGCCGAGGCGCTGATCGTTGACGTGGAGGGCTTTGAAGGCCCGCTCGATCTGCTTCTCACGCTTAGCCGCACCCAGAAGGTCGATCTGCGCAAGATCTCCGTTCTGCAGTTGGCCGAGCAGTACCTGGCGTTCGTCGAGAAGGCCAAGGAGCTGCGGATCGAACTGGCGGCCGATTATCTGGTGATGGCGGCCTGGCTTGCCTTCCTGAAGTCGCGCCTCCTCCTGCCGCCCGATCCGACCGAGGAAGGGCCTTCCGGTGAGGAGCTTGCGGCTCACCTCGCGTTTCAGCTCGAGCGCCTGCAGGCCATGCGCGATGCCTCGGCGCGCCTCATGGCGCGTGATCGCTTGGGACGAGATTTCTTTCCACGCGGCATCACCGAGGACGTCACGCGCACCCGCCGCGTGACCTACACGGCCAACATCCTCGACTTGATGCAGGCCTATAGCCGCATCCGCACCAAGGATGAGTTCCGTCCGCTCAGCTTTGACGCCCGCGAAAGCATCCTGACGATGGAACAAGCGCTCGACCGTATGCGCGGCCTTATCGGCTTTGCGGGCGAATGGACCGACATCATGTCCTATCTGCCTGACGATTGGTCCGGCGATCCGAAGCGCCGACGCTCGGCCACGGCTTCGACCTTTGCCGCGACGCTGGAGCTCGCCAAAGAAGGCAAACTCGAGCTCCGCCAGACAGACACCTTCGCCCCGATCCAGATCCGCTCCCGCGAGGTGCGCAATGGCTGAGGCACCCGAAGAGCAGCAGGAAGAGAGCCTCTTTGAAGCCCCGCCCATGGGCGAGCAGGAGCGGATGGTCGAAGCCATTCTCTTTGCCAGCGCGGAGCCTGTGTCCGTACGCGAGCTGACGGGCCGCATGCCCCATGGCTCGGACCCCGCAGAAGCGCTTCAGTATCTGCGTAAGCGCTACGAGGGCCGCGGTGTGGCCGTCGTGCGCGTGGGCGATGCCTGGGCCATCCGCACGGCCCCTGATCTGGGCTTTCTCATGCAGAAAGAAACGGTGGAGCAGCGCAAGCTGTCGCGCGCGGCGATCGAGACGCTCGCCATCATCGCCTACCACCAGCCTGTCACACGCGCCGAGATTGAAGAAATCCGGGGCGTGAGCGTCAGTAGAGGAACTATTGACCAACTTCTCGAGCTTGAGTGGATCAAGCTTGGCCGCCGTCGTATGACTCCGGGGCGGCCCGTAACCTTTATCGTGACCGAGACATTCCTCGATCACTTCGGGCTCGAAAGCGCCCGAGACCTGCCAGGGCTCAAAGAACTGCGCCAGGCAGGCCTTCTCGACAACCGCCCACCACCGGGCGCTGACGAGGAGACCGAATTTGAATCGGGCGAAGAAGAACCCGATCTGTTCGAGAGCGACGACGAAGACGACGACACCGTAATCGACGACGAAGAGGCATAGGCAATGGACCGTATACTGAACATGGTAATGCGCATGGTGATGCGCAAAGTTCTCAACCGCGGCATCGACAAAGGGCTCGATATGGCCATGGGCGGCAGCAAGAACGCGAAAGGCGGGCACGGCGTGAGCGATGAAGATCGTGCCGAGATGGAAGCCATGCGCGCCAAGCAAAAGCGTGCAAAGCAGGCCATGCGTGTGGGCCGCCGGATGACCAAGCTCTGAGCTTCACCGTCTAGGGTAGCAGGATTCCTGGCACAGGTTTGCTGAACCGTTGACAGCGTTCTCTTGACCCGCAGCGCCAGAATTGGCGACCCGCAGTTAACCGTCTCAGGCCAATTCCTGGGGAAGAAAGCTCCGCTGTCCCTGACTTAGCTGGGTGTTTGGTACCGCGTCGCTTCGATGCTTAGATCGAAACGGGTTTCTTTTCCCGCCTGAACAGAGATCTTGCAGCAGTAATTCTTCTCGTGGGCCGCAAGCCGCGCGGTCTTTTTGACGGTATTAATGTAATAGCCCTTCGACACCGAATTCGTCCCTTTGGAATAGGCGAAAGAGTCATAGCTTGGCGGGATAGTCGGTTTCCCTTCGAGGAAAAGCGACTTTCTGCGATGATAGAGCCGCGACAAGGTCTGCGCGAAGTTCTTATCCTTGATTGTCATATTGCTGTCGACCCAGACGGACAAAGCACCGGCCCGATAGGTGATGGGGGCGTCGTCATCGTCATCGCGGCGGATCTCAAACCACATCAGCGCCATGATGCCCAACCCGGCCACAGGCGAGGTGGGGGAGAAATAGCCAAGACAGGTCTCGATATCGACTTCGTCGTCGTTCATGTATCTGTCGCCGTAGCCGCATGTCATGATCTGATCCGGCCCGATCTGGCCTTCGGGTGTCTCCAGCCAATGGGCGAATTCCGGATCGTCCATATCATCGCCGGTATAAAGACCGCCGGTGCCGTTAATCTGATGGAACGTATGCTTGCTGTGGTTCTCAATGTAGGCGCCGGCGCCGTAGGTGTAGATTTTGTCTTCGTTCTTCTCTTCTTCACCGTCTTCCGAAGCCAAAAGCGATGCGAGGCCGCTCACAATTGAGACGCCTTGAGCGATTGCTGCAATTCCCATGATATCCCCCCTAGGTTGTAACAACTATGGGGCGAGCTTCGGGCGCTGGCAACAAATTAAAGGAAAAGCGGTCCTTAACGGCTGGCGAAGTGCTTAGAGAGTTTCAGGCCTTGGCCCTGATAGTTGCTCGCGAGGCCCGTTCCATAAAGTGCATCGGGCCGCTCTGACATCTTCTCGTAGACGAGGCGGCCGACGATCTGGCCGTGCTCCAGCACGAAGGGCGCCTCGTGGCAGCGGACTTCCAGCACCCCGCGGGAGCCCGCGCCTTCACCATGGCCAAAGCCCGGATCGAAGAAGCCCGCGTAGTGCACACGGAATTCGCCCACCATTGCGAGGTAAGGCGCCATCTCGGCGGCGAAGTCCGGCGGGATGGTCACGGCCTCGCGGCTGACCAGAATGTAGAACGCGCCGGGATCGAGGATGATGCGACCCTCGGTGGTGCGGATCTCTTCCCAGAACTCGGCAGGCGGGTAGTGGCCCAGATTGTCGAGGTCGATGACGCCGGTATGCGGCTTTGCGCGGTAACCGACGAGGTCGCCCTCAGCTGGCTCCAGATCGACGGAGAAGCCCAAGCCATCGGCAATGGTGGCTTCACCGTCCACAAGCGGGGTGGCCGCGTGAAGGGCCGAAAGCTCCTCGTCCGA
>JBCBFV010000246.1:0-3677 GCA_038527425.1 Pseudomonadota bacterium | reverse complement strand
CGCCTCCACAATCATGACGCTGTCGTCGCCAATAATGACCCCGGAATTCGGATCCCCCTCAGCGGTGAAGGCCCAAAGCCCCTCGCCCACCTCGGTGAAGCTGATTTCCTTTTCGGCCATGTCGCCTTGGCTTGCGAATGCTTTGCTCATCGTGGTCCTCCTGCCCCTTCGGCGTAATCGTTTCGCGCGCAACGATCAAGCGAGCTTTGCCCTGCGTCTCCCCTGAGGTTAGGGAGAGACATGGAGAATTACACCGAAATTCGTGAGGCTGTCGCGAAGCTCTGCGCGCGCTTTGATGGCCCCTATTGGCGCGAGCTCGACCGCGAACGCGGCTACCCCACAGAATTTGTGCAAGCGCTCACCGACGAAGGCTGGCTCGGCGCCCTTATCCCCGAGGAATTCGGCGGCGCAGGCTTGCCCCTATCCGCAGGTGCCGCGATCCTGGAGGAGATACACGCCTCAGGCGGCAATGCGGGCGCGTGCCATGCGCAGATGTACACAATGGGCACGCTGCTCCGCCACGGCTCTGAGGCGCAAAAACAGGCCTACCTCCCTGTCATCGCCTCGGGCGAGCTGCGACTGCAGGCCTTCGGTGTCACGGAACCAAGCTCCGGCACGGACACGAGCGCACTTCGCACCACCGCACGCCTTGAAGGCGACCAGTACGTCATCAACGGGCAAAAAATCTGGACGTCGCGGGCGGAACATTCGGATCTCATGATCCTCATCGCACGCACTTCGCCGCCCGAACCCAAGCGCACCTCAGGCCTCTCCGTCTTTCTCGTGGATATGCGCGGCGACCCTGAGGGCCTCACCATCCAGCCCATCCGCACGATGATGAACCACGCCACGACGCAGGTCTTCTTTGACGACCTCCGCGTGCCCGCCGCCAACCTCATCGGCGAGGAAGGACGCGGCTTTCACTACATCATGTCCGGCATGAACGCCGAGCGTATCCTCATCGCCGCGGAATGCATCGGCGACGCCCGCTGGCTCATCGATCGTGCAGCAGGATACGCCGGCGAGCGGGAGGTCTTCGGCCGTCCCATCGGCCAAAACCAAGGCATCCAGTTCCCCATCGCAAAAGCCTACGCCAACATGCGCGCCGCGGACCTGATGGTGAAAGAAGCACTTCGCCTCTACGAGGCGGGCGAGAATCCGGGCGCAGAGGCCAACATGGCCAAAATGCTCGCCGCCGACGCCTCAAACGAAGCCGCCAATGTGGCCATCCAAACCCACGGCGGCGCGGGCTTTGCCGAAGACTACGATATCGAGCGCAAGTTCCGCGAAACGCGTCTCTACCAGGTCGCGCCCATCTCCACGAACCTGATCCTCAGCTACCTCGCAGAACACGTGCTAGGCCTACCCCGTTCCTACTAATGACAAAGGGCGCAGCATCGCGCCGCGCCCTCCTTCATCTTTCCAAAAATACTCACTTCGCAGGCGCCACCGGGCGCCGAGTATCAGTAGTGCACAGACAGCGCGTCCATCGGCGTCTTCTGCGGCGGGGCGAACTTCGTCAGGTCGATGCCTTCAACGGCGGTCTTGTACTCCTCAACCGTGGGCGTGCGGCCCAGGATCGCCGAAAGAACGACCACTGGCGTCGAGGCCAGAAGCGATTCACCCAACTTCTCAGCGGAATCTTCCACCACACGGCCTTTGAAAAGACGCGTGGAGGTGGCGAGCACGGTGTCGCCCTTCCCTGCCTTCTCCTGGTTGCCCATGCACAGGTTACAGCCCGGACGCTCGAGGTATAGGATGTTCTCATACTCGGTGCGCGCGGTCTGCTTGGGCGCCGCATCGTCGAATTCGAAGCCTGCGTATTTCTGCAGGATCTCCCAATCGCCCTCTTCTTTGAGCTCGTCGATGATGTTGTAGGTCGGCGCGGCCACCACGAGCGGTGCCTTGAACTCGACCTTGCCATAGGCGGCCTCGAGGTTGCGCAGCATCTGCGCCACGATCTTCACGTCGCCCTTGTGCACCATGCAGGACCCCACAAAGCCCAGGTCCACCTTCTTGTCGCGGTAGAAGCTGATCGGGCGGATCGTGTCGTGGGTGTAGCGTTTGGAGACATCGGCGTTCTGCACGTCAGGGTCGGCAATCATCGGCTCGTTGATCTTGTCGAGGTCCACGACCACTTCGGCGGCATACTTGGCATCCGCGTCCGGCGTCAGCGCGGGCTTCTCCCCGCTCTTGATCTCGGTAATGCGCGCGTCTGCGATGGCGATGAGCTTGGCGAGCATGCCATTCTCATGCTCCATGCCTTTGTCCATCATGATCTGGATACGCGACTTGGCGAGCTCGAGTGATCCGATCAGCGTCTCGTCGTTGGAGATACAAACGGAGGCCTTCGCCTTCATCTCAGCCGTCCAGTCGGTGAACGTGAATGCTTGGTCGGCGAGCAGCGTGCCAATGTGCACCTCGATGACGCGGCCTTGGAAGACGTTGTCGCCGTGCTGCTCAAGCATCTGGGCCTGCGTGGCGTGCACCACGTCACGGAAATCCATGTGATCGGCCATCTGGCCCTTGAAAGTCACCTTCACGGACTCAGGGATCGGCATGGAGGCTTCACCCGTTGCCAGCGCCAGCGCCACGGTGCCGGAGTCAGCACCGAAGGCCACGCCCTTTGACATCCGTGTGTGGCTGTCGCCGCCGATGATGATGGCCCAGTCGTCCACCGTGATGTCGTTGAGCACCTTGTGAATGACGTCCGTCATCGAGTGATAGACACCCTTCGGATCACGGCCTGTGACGAGGCCAAAGTCATTCATGAACTTCATCAGGCGCGGCGTGTTGGCCTGTGCCTTGAGGTCCCAAACAGACGCCGTGTGGCAGCCCGACTGATACGCGCCGTCCACCAGCGGGGAGACGACGGTCGCGGCCATCGCCTCAAGCTCCTGCATGGTCATGAGGCCCGTGGTGTCTTGGGAGCCCACGATGTTGACCTTCACGCGCACGTCGGACCCGGCGTGCAGCACCTTGCCCGGTGTGTTGCCGCGCGCATTGGCGTTGAATATCTTCTCCGCGGCTGTGAGGCCCTGGTCCTCGTGGCTGATTTCCTTGGAGGCCGCGAAAGCAGACTCAAGCGGTTGGCCCAGCGTCTCAGCTGCGAATGTCTGGAGCTTTTTACCAAAGACGATGGCGTAGGAGCCGCCCGCCTTCATGAACTCTGTCTTCTGCGGCGTGAAGGAAGCCGCCATATCGACAAGCTCTTCTCCATCCTCGGAGTAGAGCTTTTTCTCTTTCGTATTGATCTTGAGAACCGTGCCCGTCGCGACAGAGTACTTCTGTTCGAGGATCGGGTTACCGTCGTTGCCGAGGATCGGCTTGCCGTCCTCATCAACCTTTTTAACCCAGTTCTTGAGATCGACACCGATGCCGCCCGTCACACCTACCGTCGTCAGGAAGATGGGGGAGATACCGTTCGTACCGGCCACGACGGGGGCGATGTTCACAAATGGCACGTAGGGGGACGCTTGCTTGCCCGTCCAAAGCGCCACGTTGTTGACGCCAGACATGCGGCTCGAGCCCACGCCCATGGTGCCCTTCTCGGCGATGAGCATCACGCGCTTGCCGGGGTGCACGGCTTTCAGCGCCTCGATTTCCTGCTGAGCCTCAGGGGTGATCATGCACTTGCCGTGCAGCTCACGGTCCGCGCGGGAGTGTGCTTGGTTGCC
>JBCBFV010000245.1:0-3697 GCA_038527425.1 Pseudomonadota bacterium | reverse complement strand
ATGTCCGAAGAGGAATGGGCGCAGGTGATCGAGGTGAACCTCACGTCGACAATGCGTCTGTGCAAAGGCGTGCTGCGCGGGATGATGAAGGCGCGCCATGGGCGCATCATCAACATCAGCTCCATCGTGGGCGCGACCGGCAATCCGGGGCAGGGAAACTATGCGGCCTCTAAGGCCGGTATGGTCGGCATGTCCAAATCGCTTGCCTATGAGGTGGCAACGCGCGGCATTACGGTGAACTGCATTGCACCCGGCATGATCGAGACGGCCATGACCGGAGCACTCAATGACGATCAAAAGGGCGCAATCCTCAGCCAGATTCCGATGGGGCGCATGGGCTCGCCCGAGGAGATCGCGGCGGCGACTGCTTTCCTCGCAAGTGACGAGGCGGGTTACATTACGGGAACTGTGCTCCATATTAATGGTGGGATGGCGATGCTTTGAGCCGCATCCCGTATGGATGTGGGCCCATGAGGGGCCGCCAAAATGGACGTGTGAGCCGCTTCGCGAAGAGGTAAAGCGGCGCTGGACAAATGATTTGCCATCCTGAAAGCCTGTGCTATAGGCGGCGCAGTTTCCGCCAGGCATGACCGACGGAGCGGCAAACCTGGGAGCGTGCGAGCGCACGCGAGATAAGAAATAACGGGGCAAGTGAGCCCCACGGACCTTAGAGGAACAGACTATGAGCGACGTCGCAGCACGTGTGAAAAAGATCGTGGTAGAGCACCTTGGCGTGGACGAAGAGAAAGTGGCAGACAACGCTTCTTTCATCGATGACCTGGGCGCCGACTCCCTCGACACCGTCGAGCTCGTTATGGCCTTTGAAGAAGAGTTTGGGATCGAGATCCCTGACGATGCGGCTGAAACCATTCAGACCTTCGGCGACGCGGTGAACTTCATCAGCGAAAACGCCTGATCCTCATCGGATACGGTTAAGGCGGCGCCCTCGGGCGCCGTTTTCTTTTGCGCCAAAGCCTGCCAAGCCGGACCGTCGTGCTTGAGGGGCAGGCGGAGCAGCGGTAGAAGAAGCCAAACAAAACGGAGGCATGAGCATGCGGCGTGTTGTGGTTACAGGGCTGGGGATGGTGTCTCCCTTGGCCGATGGTGTGGAAGCGACGTGGAAACGGTTGCTGGCGGGCGAAAGCGGCGCTGGGACGATCACACGCTTTGAAGCTGATCACCTTGCGACGAACTATGCCTGCGAGGTGCCGACGTCTGGCGACGATGCATTCGTTCCTGAAAACTATATGGAGCCGAAAGAGCGCCGGAAGGTGGATGACTTCATCCTTTACGGCTTGGCCGCGGCTCAACAGGCCGTCACCGATTCCGGCTGGGAAGCTCGTAGCCCGGAGGAACAGTTCCGTACGGGGGTCATGATCGGCTCTGGCATCGGCGGCTTGTCTTCGATCGCGGATACGGCTGTTTTGATCAAGGAACGCGGCCCGCGCCGTGTCTCGCCCTTCTTTATTCCGGGCTCGCTGATCAACCTTGTCAGCGGACAGGTTTCGATCCGTTACGGATTCAAAGGGCCTAACCACGCTGTTGTCACGGCTTGTTCGACGGGTGCTCACGCGATTGGTGATGCGGCACGTCTTATCGCGCTGGATGATGCTGATGTTATGGTTGCCGGCGGCGCTGAGGCTGCGATCTGTGAAATCGGCATTGCGGGCTTTAACGCCTGTAAGGCGCTGAGCACAAAACGCGCGGACGATCCAAAATCTGCGTCGCGTCCTTATGACGCCGACCGCGATGGGTTCGTCATGGGCGAAGGCGCTGGTGTGGTGGTGCTTGAGGAATACGAGCATGCCAAAGCGCGCGGCGCGAAGATCTATGCTGAGGTCTGCGGCTACGGCCTGTCGGGCGATGCCTATCACATCACTGCGCCGTCCGAGGACGGAGAGGGCGGCGGCCGCTCTATGGCTGCGGCACTGAAACGTGCAGGCATCGAGGCCGCACGGGTCGACTATATCAATGCGCACGGCACGTCGACGATGGCTGACACCATCGAGCTGGGCGCGGTGGAACGTATGGTGGGCGATGCAGCTTCAACTGTGACTATGTCTTCGACTAAGTCTTCCACGGGTCACTTGCTGGGTGCGGCTGGCGCCATTGAAGCAATCTTTTCGATCTTGGCGATCCGGGATCAAGTTGCGCCGCCGACGATCAACCTCGACAACCCTGCGGTTGAGACGGCCATTGATCTCGCCCCCAATGCCAAGCGCGAACGTGAGATCAACTATGCGCTGTCGAACTCCTTCGGTTTCGGCGGCACGAACGCCAGCGTGATCTTCGGGAAGGTCTAAGCCATGTGGCGCCATCTCGCGTCCAATATGCTCTCGATCCTGATCGTGGGGCTCTTTCTTATCGGCGGCCTGATCATTTGGGGTCAGCGGCAGTACAGCGCTGCTGGCCCTCTGGAGGCGGCCATATGCTATCAAGTGGCGCCCGGTTCCTCGATGGGGCGGGTAGCCACTGAGCTTACGGATGCGGGCGCAGTCTCCAATCGGGCCATCTTCCGGATGGCGGCGGATTACACGGAGCGCGCCGGCCAATTGAAAGCAGGGTCCTTTCTGATCGAGCCGGACTCGTCGATGGACAATATCCTCACGCAGATCACGACGGCAGGTGCGAGCACCTGCGGCACAGAAGTGGTGTATCGCGTTGGGGTGAACTCTCTCTCGGTTTTGGTGCGTGAACTTGATCCCGAGACGAGCAGTTTCGTGGAACGCGCGGTGTTTTCGCCCGCAGATGGCGCAGTGCCTGATGCCTACAGCGTTGCCAAAGACAACCCTGACACGCGTTTCAGGATTGCAATTGCCGAGGGCGCCACGTCCTGGCAGATCGTCACCGCGTTGCGCGACATCGATGTTTTGGCCGGTGGCGTGAGCGACTTGCCGCCTGAAGGGTCTTTGGCGCCGAACTCCTACGAGGTGCGTGCAGGTGACGATCGAGCAGAGCTTGTGGCTGACATGCTCACGGCTCAGGAGAGCTTGCTGGCAGATGCTTGGGAGAACCGGGTGGAGGGGCTTCCTTATGCCAGCCCCGAAGAGGCGCTGATCATGGCCTCGATCATCGAGAAGGAGACGGGCCTTGCCGACGAGCGTCGCCAGGTCGCGTCGGTCTTCGTGAACCGTCTGGAGCGTGGCATGCGCCTTCAGACGGACCCGACGGTCATTTATGGGATCACTCGGGGTGAGGGCGTTTTGGGTCGTGGCCTGAGGCAGAGCGAGCTGCGCCGTGAGACGCCTTGGAACACCTATGTGATCGACGGTCTGCCGCCGACGCCCATCGCAAACCCGGGTGCTGCGAGCATCCGCGCCGCGCTGGATCCCGATGATACGCCTTATATTTTCTTCGTGGCCGACGGCACCGGAGGACACGCATTCGCTGAAACGCTGGATGAGCACAACGCCAATGTAGCAAGGTGGCGGGCCATTGAAGCGGAACGCGCGGAAGAAGCGGCATCCGAATAACGCACTGGCATTGTTAGGAAAAAATTAAGGGCACCGTGCGGTGGTCCGAAACTTCAACTCCGAGAAATCTTGACTCGGCGCACGCCCTAAAGTAGAAGACATGCAAGCTGGTTGAAGTGGGCAAGTGGTCCGGGGGGTACCCTCCGAGGCCACTTTTTTTATGCCGATGCGCTTCCCTTGCGACCTTTCTACTAGGAGGTGCCGCCATGGCGAAGAACGACCCT
>JBCBFV010000244.1:0-3701 GCA_038527425.1 Pseudomonadota bacterium | reverse complement strand
AGACGGTTGTGTTGCTTGTGCTCTTCTTCGCCATTTCTTTGATGGCCTGGGGGGCGACCTATGCTTTGATCTCGGGCGATCTGCTGCGCGCTGTGGATGGGCGCCTGAGCGCGCGGATGGACGAGGCGATCGTGGCGCTTGATGCGGGGGAACCGTTTCCGATCACACAGGATGGTCAGTCCATTGGTTTTGCCACGAATAGCTGGCCGGACGGGTTCATCGAAGTCGACACAGAGGCCGGTGAAGGGCCCGATTTCCGCTATCTCGTGCAAAGCACGCCCCATGGACGCATCGCCGTGGGCGAGAATGTCGAACGCCAGGAGGAACTGTTAGATATCCTCGGGGGCGGCATGCAATCGGCCTTGTTGGCAACGCTTCTTCTGACAACGCTTGCGGGCGTTTGGCTGGCTATCAACGGACAGCGCCGTCTGCGTCGGATCAACGAAGGCTTGGCCGAAGTGGGACGCGGGCGGCTCGATACGCGCATAGCTCTTAAGGGCAATGACGATCTAAGCCTTCTGGCCGACCGCATAGATCTGACCGTGTCACGGCTCGAACAGGTGATGGAGCAGATGCGAGTGCAATCCTCCAACATCGCCCATGATCTGCGTACGCCTCTGGCGCGGCTCAGGGCGCAGATTGAAGCGAACCTCAATGCCCTCGCTGACCGCGGTGTCGCCGTCTCTGCGGAGGCGCTCGAGGCGGACCTTGAACAGCTTGATCAGGTGACGGGGATCTTTGACGCGTTGCTGAGACTGGCCCGTATTGAGAGCGGAGCGGGCAGGGAGGCTTTCGTTGCTGTGGTACTGGAAGACGTGGTCGAGGCCGCGGCCGAGGCTTTTGGCCCGGTTGTGAACGACGCTGGCCAAAATCTGGCGGTCGAGATCTCCGAACCTTCAACGATCTGGGGCGATGAGGGTCTACTCATCCAGCTGGTCGCAAACCTCATCCAGAACGCTTTGCGGTACGGTAGAGAGGCGCAGACCATCACCTTGCGGTGCACGGGTCGCGAAATCTCGGTCATCGATCAGGGTCCTGGCATCGCCGTCGCTGACCGGGCCCGTGTGATGCAGCCCTTCTATCAGGGGGAAGCCGCGCGACAGGGGGAAGGCTCTGGGCTCGGACTTTCGCTCGTGCGTGCAATTGCCGAGCTTCATGGCGCAGACTTCGCCTTAGATGAAGGGGCAGGGGGGCACGGCCTTGTCGCGACCATCCGCTTCCCCAAATCCACGAAATTGTAAGGTTCGCGAAAGCGGACTGACAGGCTGAGCAGCCATCTTCCCAAAAACGATCGGGAAGGCAGGGCATGGCAGTCTTGGCAGCATTCTTCACGCGGCAGGCCATCTGGGCGGCGGCCTTCGTGCTCTTGCTGGGCGCGATCCTCTATCCCAGTGACATGGACGGCCACTACGCGGTCTCGCGTGGCGGGCATGAGAGCGCCGTCGTTGTGGCCGTCGAAGACTACGGGCGGCACCTCAATACCATCGTCCCGCTCGCCACGGCGGTGGCGCTGCGCGATTTCAAAGGCTTGTCGCAGATTGGGGGGGCAACCGTATTCGGGACCGCTGCTACGCATGTCCCAAAGCGCCTGCTCAATGACGTTGAAGTCGCTGGTACCCGTTTAGGCCAGCGCCCGAACGGCGGAAACCACAACATGCCATCGGGCCATTCAGCGCTCGCCAGCGCGGGGGCCTTTATCGCCGTCCGGCGGTATTCCCATTGGTTTGGCCTGATCGTTTGGCCGGTCCTGCTGATGACGATGGCGGCGCGCTATATGCTCGACGCCCACACGGTGTCGGCCACGATCGCCGGGGCCATCATTGGCATCTTGGTGGCCGATATCGTGACCCGGCCCTGCGCTCACGTCCGACGCAGGGTCGCCGATGCGCTTCGCGGTCTGTGGGGAAAGGGCGCTCTGCCCGCGCGCCCCGCCACCGCGATCCAGAGCTGACAGAAATTTAAGTCTGGCGTCAGCGACCGGCAAAGGCGGATGCCCACTTCTTCCCCATAGCAATGACATGCACCCCGAAGGGAGACGCCAATGACACGTTACACCATCACCATCCTCGCGCTGACATCCACCATGGCGGTAGCCGCGCTTCCGCTCGCCTCGCTGGCCGGGGGCGAGCAATCGCCCGCCCGAACCGACCTGACGCTTCTGGTGCCCGGCCACGAAGGTGGCGGATGGGACAGCACCACCCGCGCGGTTGGTGAATTGCTCGAGACTGCCGGGCTCGTTGCGGCCGTGAGCTACGAGAACGTCGGTGGCGAGAACGGCGCGCTTGGCCTTGCCCACTTCCTCGAAAATGCCCCTGAGCTGCAGGATACCTTGATGCTCAACAGCACCCAGATCGTCCTGCGGTCAGTGAATGGGAGCTACGAAAAAAGCTACACAGAACTCGTGCCCATCGCCGCGCCCGTCACCGGGTGCATCGCGTTCATCGTGCATCCCGGCAGCGACTTGCAGACCATGGGTGATCTCGCAGACGCGCGGAGCCAAGCGGGTGCCGACTTCGCCCTGGGCGGCGGCTCAGAGCCCGGAGGCATCGACCACGTCGCAAGTGCCATGGCCATGGCCACCGCTGGGCAGGACGTGGGCTTTGATTACCTCCAGTTCGAAGATCCTGCCGCTGCCTTCCAGGCCCTCACCACGGGCGAAGCGCATGCCTTGGCTACCGATTGCACGCGCGCCTTCGGGTTCGCTGAACAGGGGGCGCTGCGTATCCTTGGTGTGACCGCAGGTTCCTCGGATGATCTGCCCAATGGTGTTCAGACGCTCGAAGATCAGGGCATTGATATGGAACTCGTCACCTGGAGTGGGTTCTTCGCCGCGCCGGGGGTCTCCGAAACGCAGACTGAAGCGTTCGAAGAGCTGTTCAGCGCGCTCTACGAAGCTGAGGCGTGGGAAAGCGCGGCGGCCGCGAAGGGATGGGCTGAGCCAATCGAGAGCAGTGAGAGCTTTGCGAAGCTGCTCCAGACCCAAGAGGCTGCGATCCGCGAGGCATTGTCCATGATTGAAGCCGCCAAAGCGGGCCAGTAGGCGCGGTGGATCTGGAGGGGGGTATAGCCCGCGGCTAGACCCCTTCGACGATGGTGATGTTGGGGATGCCTGCGTCGATGCGATGTTCCCGCGCGGCTTGGTATTCGGGCGAGTGGTAGCAGGCGAGGGCGTCTTCCATGGACGCGAACTCGATCACCACATTGCGGGGGTGATCTGCGCCTTCGAGCGCTTTGTATTCGCCGCCGCGCGCCAGCACCTTGGCGCCGTACTTCTTGAAAGGTTCGGCCGTGCCTTGGGCGTATAGCGCGTAGCGTTCGGGGTCTGTGACCGTGACGTGGGCGATCCAGTAGGCTTTGGGCATGGGCGGTCTTCTCCGTCGTCGTGAGGGGGCCGGTGCGTTGCGCTCCGGCCCCGTCTTCTTATCAGTTCAGCGCCGCATCGGTAATCATATGCGTCCAGGCGCCCTCGGGTGCCTTGGTGATGACCGGGTCAGAGCCGCCCGCGAGGAGAGAGGCCACCGTGCGCTCGTAATCTGCAGGCTCAAGCGCGCCGTTCGATCCCGCCGTCAGCTTGGCGATTTCGCCCATCATGCGAACCTGGTGACCTTCCGTCTGGGCGCCGGTCTCATCGTACTCCAATACGATCAGCGCGGCTTCCTCTGGGTTCGCCTCGGCCCATTTCCAGCCTTCCATGGAGGCGG
>JBCBFV010000243.1:0-3708 GCA_038527425.1 Pseudomonadota bacterium | reverse complement strand
TCCCCGAGGGAGCCGCCGATGAATTCGTCAAAGACGCGGACTTCCTCGATGAGCGCCTTCTCCGCGCCCATGGCCGCGTTCACCAGCGTCAAAGCCTCGATATCTGCATCCACGATGAACGCGAAATCGCGCTCAACCGCCTGCAGGTCGCTCACGCCCATGGCGCCGCGTGCAGCACCCGTGGCGCGTTTGGCGGGGATGGCATCGGGCCAGATCGTGAAGCCCACGGCGGGGCCCTTCACATCCATCGCATTGAGCACTTTGGGGTGAACCTCACCGAACTCCGCGAGAACGTTCTTGCCGAGTGCGACCACGCCAGAGCGGCCCGGGTGCCACCAGCAAGACGCATCGCGGCGGATCTGTGCCCGCGCCGGCGCGCCGAGAGCGGCAAGCGCTGCTTCAACGTCCGCTTTCACGTCATATACATCGACCGCGCGGCGTTCGCCGTGCACGTCTTTGGGCCCCGTGTGACCCACGAGGAGCGCCGAGACCGATGCCCCCTGATCTTCCGGCTCACCGCCAGCCCAGGTCGCACCCACCTCAAAGAGGCAGATATCGGAAGCACCGCGCGCCTGATTGCGGGCCGCAGCCTGAAGGAGGCCTGGCAGCAACGAAGGGCGCATGTGGCTCATATCGCTCGAAATCGGGTTCTCGAGCTCCGTCGCCGATGTGCCGCCAGCAAAGAGCGCTGCAGACGCCTGATCGATGAACGAATACGTGACGCATTCGTTGTAGCCCAAGCCCGCCACGGTGCGGCGCGCGATGGACTGGCGACGCTGTGTGGGCGTGAGGATCGGGCGGCCCGCACCGAAATCCTTGCCAGAGATGGGCGGCAGAGGCTTCCCCTCAAGCTTGGTCAGCGATGCAATCCGCGCGACCTCTTCCACGAGGTCCGCTTCGCCAAGCACATCCGGGCGCCAGGAAGGCACGTTGGCCATGTCGCCATCCATGGTGAAGCCCAATGCCTCGAGCGTTGCGCGCTGGGTCGCGGCGGGGATCTCCATGCCCACGAGGCTCACCACGCGGTCGGTATCGAGTTCGTAGGCGCGAGAGACATTGGGAATCTCGCCCGCGACGACCATCTCCGACGGCTCACCACCGGCGATGTCCATGATCATCTTCGTTGCCTGCTCGACGCCCTGAGGCGCGAAAGCTGGGTCAATCCCGCGCTCAAAGCGATAGCGTGCGTCAGAATTGATCTTCATCGCGCGGCCTGAGTAGGCCGTGCGCACCGGGTCGAAATAGGCCGCTTCGATGAAGACGTTCGTCGTCTCATCAGTCACACCGCTGGCGAGACCACCCATGATGCCACCAATGCTCTCGGGACCATTGTCATCCGAGATGATCGTCGCGCCCTCAGGGAAAGTGTATTCCTTCTCGTCGAGGCCGACGATTTTCTCACCACCCTCAGCGCGATGTAGGCGCAGCGCATTGCCTGCGATCTTGTCAGCATCGAACACGTGGAGCGGGCGGTTCAGGTCGTAGGTGAAGAAGTTCGTCACATCCACGAGGAACGAAATCGGGCGAAGGCCGATTGCTTTAATCTGACGCTGGAGCCAGTCGGGCGACGGGCCGTTCTTCACGCCCCGCACAAGGCGGCCGAAGAAGACGGGCGCCTGCGGCAGCGTATCTTCATCGATCGTCACGGAGACCGGGCATGGGAAGGTGCCCTCGATCGAGACTTCTTCGAAGGACTTCAGCGTGCCCACACCGCGCGCAGCAAGATCGCGCGCGACACCGCGCACGCCCAGCGCATCTGGTCGGTTCGGCGTGATCGCGATCTCGATCACCGGATCGACTTTGCCGGGGTCATTCTCACCCAGCCAATCAGTGAACTTTTGGCCGATCTCGCCGGAGGGCAGTTCGATGATGCCGTCATGCTCGTCGGAAAGCTCCATCTCGCGCTCAGAGCACATCATGCCGTAGCTTTCGACGCCGCGGATTTTGCCGACGCTGATGGTCGTGTCGATGCCCGGCACATAGGTGCCCGGCTTTGCCACGACGACAGTGATCCCTGCCCGCGCATTCGGCGCGCCGCAGATGATCTGAAGTGTGCCCTCGTCGGTCTCCACCTGGCAGACTTTGAGCCTGTCGGCGTCCGGGTGCTTTTCGGCCTCACGCACCTTGCCGATCGTAAAGGCACCAAGTCTCTCCGCAGGGTTTTCAACGCCTTCCACCTCGAGCCCGAGATCGGTCAGCGCATCGGCGATGTCTGCCACGGATGCGTCTGTCTCAAGATGCGTTTTCAGCCAGGAGAGAGTGAATTTCATGAGGTTGGCCCCTTTTTCGGCCTCGTGCCGGATCGCCGGTGAGCTAACCCATTTGAGCGGAGGGGGAAAGAGCCTGACCAGTTTCGCCGCGATTGGATCGATATCACCTCATGTGAGCCAAACTTTCGGCAAATTTTCTGAGTATTGCGCGGGTGAGTCACGAGTTTGGAGGGTGGCTATGCCTAGCAACCCATTGGTCATTTTGGTTCTTGGACTGTTTTGTGTCCTTGCCCCTGCGCTATTCGTTCACGAGGTGCAGCCGGGGTCTGGTGACGATCAGACCGGTCCCTCGAGGATCTCAACCGCCAACGCAGAGAAGCAAGCCTGCCGTGATGCGAGTGTGCGTGTGGCTGGCGGCGGGCGTTTCGGCTGTGTTGAAGAGCGTGACACCAGCGCGCCCAAGCGCCGTGTCGACAAGACGGGCGCGCTCTTTGTGAGCGTCGGCAAATAAGCAGGTCTGGCTCTACCGGTTAGACACGCTCAAGAGATCTCGCTCAGCGCCGGGCAAAACGCCGGCACGCGTCGTGTCGATCAACGTGGCGGCTTGCTGAGCAAGGCCACGGATCTCATCCGCAATCACCTTGAAGCTTCGGCCACTCTCGCCCCCGGCGCGTGCGGCCTCGACACTGGCGTTCAGCGAGATCAGGTGGATCATGCGACCGATATCTTCCACCTCGGTGAACATCTTATCGAGCTTCGCGAGCCTCTCTTTCATGACCGCCTCGACGGCTTTGTCATGCAGCTTCTTGGCCCCACCGAGCGTGCTGCAAAGCTGCATGATCGCGGGCACCCCTTGGAGCCTGACGAATTGCACGAGCTCGCCCGCCGCTGAGGGCAGCGCGTTGGCGAAATCATCCGTGCCGTCTAGCGCGTTCAGCCGCGTCTCGATTTCCATCGCCGTGGCTATCAGCGCCTTGATCTTGGGATCGCTTGTTTTGAGAGCATCCGCCTTGGACGCGGTCCGAATGGTCTTTGAGTAAAGCTGCTGAAACGTGCGGAATTGCTGTGCCACATTCGAGCGCTCGTCAGGCGTGTTTGCTGTGACGACCTCAATAAAGATCGCAGCCGCATTCAGCGCGAACCCCTGCGCATTGCGCAGATCGCTCAGCGCCATTTTCAGCGCCTTTTGCTCCGCCGAGGTCAGAACGGTTTGCTCAGCCATGGCGGGCCTCTTCATCTCGAATGGCAGAGCGGGTCGTATCGATCAGTTGCGCCGACTTGGCTGCGAGACCCCGGATTTCGTCTGCGATCACCTTAAAGCTACGGCCGCTTTCCCCGCCTGCCCGCGCGGCTTCTACGCTGGCGTTCAAAGAGATCAGGTGGATCATGCGACCGATGTCTTCGACCTCGCCAAACATCTTCTCTAACTGGGCGGCGTGTTCCTTCACTTGCTGCGCGCGTTTTTCTTCGAAACCCGCGCGCTCAGCCTCGAAGGCCC
>JBCBFV010000242.1:0-3710 GCA_038527425.1 Pseudomonadota bacterium | reverse complement strand
TTTGTTCTGGCTTTGGCTCTGGTTCGATCTTGGCTGCAGCTTCGGGCTCTGGCTCAGGTTCTGGCTGTACTTCGGGTTCCGCTGGGGCCGCCTCAGCCTCTTCCACGGGCTCCTCAGGCGCGGTCTCCGATGCGATGGTCTCTGCAGGGCTCTCGTCCACAGGAGTGTCGATGATTTCCTCGCCGGCCTTCCAGCGCACGTAGGGCAGGGGGTCCCGCTCCACCTCGGCACCGTCGTGCCCGCCGAAGTGAGCCTCTGCGCCGTCCCATCCCTCTTCCGGGAACGCAACGAAAGAGACCGGCGCGAGACCATGTTCGGTGGCAAACCCCGCGGCCTCATCAAGCGTTTCCTGAGCGACGGCGGCGATCCGCGTATCGGTCTCAGAGCTTTTCCAGTCGAACCGCAGCTCGGAGAGCGCGTAAGGTGTCGCCCCTTCCAGCGCCATACCCACGGCCTCGCGGGTCGCATTTCCGTCGCGCAGGCGCAGCACTTTGATCTGATCGGTCGGCAAGACGAGCTTCGTCTCGAAGGGGATGCCCGCCGCCCGCGCAGCTGCTTCACCCTTGGCGCGTAACGCCGTGATTTCACCCGCGAATTGGCCGCTATTGAACGCAGCCGTGCCGATCGTCACCCACGCCTTGCCGCGTCGATGATCGAGCGAAATCTCGTCCGCGAGAAAGTGTAACGCAAACTTTGGTACCATGGTCCCTGCTGCGACCCCGTTGTTTCGGGGCGCGACCCCTAGCTCTTTTGCCGGAAAAGTAGCCGAGACCACCTCATATGGGAAGCCTTTGGGTTGCCGAGATGTTCTTCCCATCGGCTGGCCCTTGCCGATGGCGGCGGGCGGCGGCAAGTATGGCGTAAAGCTCAAAGAGGCGTTTTGACATGCTCACACCGTTCCATCTGGCCATCAATGTTCGCGACCTGGATGAGGCACGCACCTTCTACTGTGGCATGCTCGGTGCCGAAGAGGGGCGTAGCGCGCCGACATGGGTCGATGTCTCTCTTTTCGGGCACCAGCTTTCTTTGCACATCGGGGAGCCCTTGGTGACTGCGCGGACCGGCAGAGTGGGCGAGGCCCTCGTGCCGATGCCGCACTTTGGCGTGGTACTGCGTCTCGAGGATTGGCGCGCCACGGCGGAGCGTCTGACTGAGGCGGGAGCCGACTTTATCCTGAAGCCTCAAGTCCGCTTTGAAGGCGAACCCGGGGAGCAGTGGACGATGTTCTTTGAAGACCCGTCCGGCAACCCGATCGAACTCAAAGGCTTTGCGTCCGAGGAGGCGATCTTCGCCCACTAAAGTGTTGCTGCAGCAAGATAAAAAAACGCCCGGGCTGAGCCGGGCGCTTGAGTGCGGAACGAGGGACAGTGAAGTTGGCGAAGGTGTTCCGGTCTACGCCAATATCAAGCAGTTATGCATGATTTGCTGCATGGGAAGTCTTTTCATCAAACCGTGAACAAGCCGTTAACAGGGCTCACGCATTGAGGACCTCTGGCCAGTTTGCGTCGCCCGAGGCGATGCGCCCGGGGATGTCGCGAGACCACAACGCACGCACAGCTTTGTTGAAGTTCAGGTAGAGCTTGCCGTCGTGGATCGTCCACGCGTTAGGCGAGATCGAGGCCGTGTAGCCTTGGCTCACCGCGTAGGCGCAGTAGCCGCCGTATTGCGGGGCGTAGGCCTCGGGGTTCATCTCGAAGGCATTGCGGTTCTCGGCGGAGGCGAAGTGCCAAGTGGCGCCCATGTACTCGGTCGCGAATTCGGACGAGCCGTCGACCTGTTTGCCTTCGGTGAAGTAGGCGACGACGTCGGTGCCTTTTACGGCGACGCCGCGGGCGGAGTAGATCGGAGGCTCAGCCGCGAAAGCAGGCGAAGCGAAGGCGAGGGCCACAGGGGTGGCGGCGGAAGCGGCGAGGAAGGCGCGGCGAGAGATCATGGTCGGGGTCCTTTTAGTCGGAAGGGACAGGTGTTCGTTTCGATGACCCAAACATGCGAATGCGGGCCCCGTCGCGAAACCACCCCTAACCGACCCGTGAAGGGCTGGCCCGAAATGTTTCAATCCGTGATCAGTCGATAATGTCTTCGATGATGTCGAAGATCTCGCCGAAGAACTTGCTCTTCAAGCTCTTCTTTTTCTTTACCTTTTTGGGCTTATCGTAACCCTTCTTGCCAGGGTTTTTGGCCCCGTGGCGGGCGCGAACGGCTGACGGTTTGATCAGCTCTTTGTGTGCGCGGTCCCGCTCTTTCGGTAACATTTTGAGGTCGTGGAGCGGTGCGCCACAGGCCGAACAGGCCAGCTCGTGGCTCTTGTCGCCGGCCAAAACCAGCGCTGCGCGGGTGCCGCAGTAGCAGCAAGTGGCAATCTTCGTATTAGGCATGTCGCGTTTCATATAGGGCGATTGCGGCAGCATTTGAGACGTTGAGCGACCCAAATTCGCCTTGAGCCGGGATCCGCGCGAGCATGTCGCAGGTTTCCTTGGTCAACTCTCGAAGTCCTGGGCCTTCTGCGCCCATGACCAGTGCAAGCGGTCGATCGGCTTCATGGGCCTCGGTCAGATCGACGTCTGCTTCGCCATCAAGGCCCACGAGGCTGTAGCCCATGCCCCGAAGCTCCTCCATCGCGCGGGCGAGGTTGCGGACGCGGAGGTAGGGCTGACGCTCTAGCGCACCTGAGGCCGTTTTGGCCAAGGCGCCTGTTTCAGGTGCGGAGTGGCGCAGGGTGCCGATGACAGCGCGGGCGCCGAAGACTTCTGCCGACCGCAGGATCGCGCCCACGTTGTGAGGATCAGACACGCGGTCGAGGATGATCACGCGGGGCGAGCCACCGCGCGGGGCGCAGACTTCGGGCAGGCTGCCCCACTCCAGCGGCTTCACTTCCAACGCTGCACCTTGGTGCACGGAAGCCGGATCAATCGGCACGTTGAATTTGCGGGGGTCCACGATCTCGGGCTCGACATCGACGCCTTCGAGCGCCGCGCCCAACCGATCAGCGGCATTCTTGGTCAGAACGAGGCGCAGGCGGTCGCGCGCCGGATTGGCGAGCGCGTCGCGCACAGCATGCAGTCCGAAGAGCCAGACCGTCTCCGCCGCTGCAGCCCGCTTGCCGCGCTCTTTCTCGATGACCCATTTAGGTTTCTTCATGCCTTCCCCTAACGTCCGCGCGCGCCCGACACCAGTGTTGCGATTTTGGTGTTGACGGTCCCTGATCACGGCAGTAGCAGAGCGCCTCAGTGGGCGACAGGCCGCAAGGTGTGGCAGGGGACTGTAACTCCCTCGCGGAGACGCACGCCTGGTTCGATTCCAGGGTCGCCCACCATCTCCATCCAGTATTGACAGCCCATTAAATGCGCGGCCTGAGAGCGTTTGCACGCCGAATTCAGTCGCAAGTCCGCCGGCAGACCCTCGCGGAGACGTCCTTCTCACGCATCGGCTTTGCCGATACGTTGCCAGGACAGCGAGCGCCGCTTTGCGGCACTCTTGCACGCCGGGTTCGATTCCAGGGTCGCCCACCACTCTCAATCCTAGACATCGCAACACGCAACCATCGCGCCTACTTAGGTGTTTAACGTGGTCGTAGGTCACTTGGCCCTTAGCCGACCCGAGAATACCCGCGAAACTGCAAACCCGACCAAAGAGGCTGATATGGCGCGCAAGATTTTGATTACCGGTGCAACCGATGGAATTGGGTTGGAGGCCGCAAAGGCGCTGGCTGG
>JBCBFV010000241.1:0-3762 GCA_038527425.1 Pseudomonadota bacterium | reverse complement strand
GTCGGAGAACGGGTAGACAAGGAACTCATCAGGATCGACGACGAGGGACCAATGCCCGTGGGCGTACTTCCACTGCAGGTAGTTCAACCAGTCGACGCCAAAGCGTGCCCGCTTGTAGGACGCTGTGGTGTGCCACAGGCTCACATCCGGCTGCGCCGCGAGATACGGGATAGAGCCATCGTCGCTATCGTTGTCGACGATGATGAAATGATCGACGCCGAGATCACGATAGTACTTTAGGAAATAGGGAAGACGGATCTTCTCATTCCGCTGTGTGGAAAAGAGCAGGATCTGGCCGGGTTTGATATCGCTGGTGCGGTTGACGACGTTGCGCAGTTCCCGCCGTTTTCGGATCGCCCGGGCGATGTAGCGCTTGCGACGGAGCCGCAGACGATATGTTCCCAGTACGCCCAAGCCTGACCTCTTGCCTCGCCTTGTCATACGTGCGGGAGGCTCAACACAAGGTTAACAGCTGCCTGCCCGAAGCCCGTACGTTCACCCATCTGTGCAGGCTTACCCTTCTGATAGGCGCTGGGCGCCGCTCAGACAACGAAATATCCACAAAGAGAGGTCCTGCAGCCCCATATTTAGCCTTACCAGCGGCCTCTTTGCATCAGACCAAGCGCTTCAAGCTGTGCAGGCCCTTCGTAGCGCACCGAAGGCTCCCCCATCAGGTTGGGACTTTCTGTGAGGCGATCATAGTAGTCGCCATATCGATCGGGGTGCGTGAAGTGCTCGGCACGGAGCTTCTCTTCGGCCGATTTCCCCACCACCTCGGGTAGGAATTTGGAATGCAAAAGGGCGCCCGTGGGCAGGCCCTTTTGCGGGTCGAAAGGGTTGTTCAACCGGCGCGGCAGAGCGAGGTGGGTCGAGCTGGCATAGACCATCCCGCGCCGCCATCGGATCAGCGGAACCTTGTGCAGGTGCGGCGCGTGATCGGGCGCCTCAGCAAAGAAGACCCGCTTTCGCGGCCCTCCACGGATCGAAATATTCTGAAACTTCGGCTGCCATTCCCGCGTGTAGCCCGAACCATCGAAATGGGTCAGTGTGTCCGTAATGGGCGCACCGGGGACGTAGGGCACCTGCCCGATGGGACCGTCGGGATAGAAGTCGAGCATCATCGCACCAAAGCTTTCGGCTCCCATCCGGCCAAGCCAGGTAGTCAGCTCAGGCAGCGGCCTGGTCTCCGCATCGGGATAAGTCAGGATTTCGTCGGCATCGAGCGTCAGAGCCCAGTTCCCGGGCGCGTAGACCGTCTGAAGCCGGTTGAGCCAGTCAACGCCGAAGCGCGCCGCCTTATAGCTCGCCTCCGTGCGCCAGACGCTGACGTCGCGCTGGGCGGCCAGGATGTCTGCCGTGCCATCGTCGGAGGCGTTATCGACCACAAAGAAATGATCCACGCCCAAGGCGCGGTGATAGTCCAGAAAGTAGGGAAGCCGCGCCGCTTCGTTGCGGATCGTTGAGAAACACAGGATCGCACCGCGTGGCATGCCCATCAGCTTGATGCGGACCGGCGTCAGCTCCCCGCGTTTTCTCCAAGCCCGGGCAAGGTACCTACGGCGGCGCCATCGCAGCTTGTAGGCAAGCCAGAGCTCCGCCGCGCCGGGCATCGCTACTCGGCAGCCCGCCGGATGCTATGCACGTCGTCCAGATAGGCGCTGAACTCATCGCGTAGGTCCTCACGCGCGAGGCCAAAGGCTACCGTCGCCTGAAGGAACCCGGCCTTGGAGCCGCAATCGAACCGCTGACCCCGGAAGCGCAGGCCGAAGACGTCACGCCCTTCGGTCAACTCGTGCGCTATGGCGTCGGTCAGTTGGATCTCGCCGCCGGCGCCCTGTTTCATTTTGTTGAGGTGGTTCATCACCGTCGGGTTGAGGATATAGCGCCCGATCACCGCCAGATTCGACGGCGCTTCATCTGCGGCCGGTTTTTCGACCATCCCCTTGGTGGAGACGATTTGCCCCATGTCGTCTTTGACGTCGAGCACACCGTAGGACGACGTTTTGGAGGGCGGCACCTCCATCGCGGCCACAATATTGCCGCCAGTCTCTTCATAGGCTTCAACCATCTGCTTCAAGCAGGGCGGCTCGCCGGCGATCACGTCATCGGGAAGAATCACCGCGAAGGGCTCATTCCCCAAAAGGCGTCGCGCGCACCACACGGCATGGCCGAGGCCCAGCGCCTTGTGCTGGCGGATATACGCGATGGCACCGCTATCCATGTTAGTAGACTTAAGCGTTTGAAGAAGCTCTTCTTTGCCCTTCTTCCGCAGGGCGTTCTCTAGCTCAGGCGCATGGTCAAAATAGTCCTCGAGCGCGGACTTCC
Organism: Pseudomonadota bacterium; assembly: GCA_038527425.1. Classification (GTDB taxonomy): domain Bacteria; phylum Pseudomonadota; class Alphaproteobacteria; order Rhodobacterales; family Rhodobacteraceae; genus Shimia_B. The sequence continues at coordinate 1,437 of JBCBFV010000241.1, read as the reverse complement.
CGCGCGAGGTCACAAAGATGAATTCCTTGATGCCGGCGGCACGCGCCTCGTCGATGGCGTACTGGATCAGCGGACGGTCAACGAGCGTCATGATCTCCTTCGGAACAGACTTCGTGGCCGGAAGAAATCGCGTGCCCTGGCCTGCTACAGGAAAGATCGCCTTGGTGACTTTGCGTTTCATGCCCACCTCTTATTCACGCAATTATTTGGGTCATAACTGCCCCACGTGTATGTTCAAAATATGTCTGGTCCCTGAAAACAACGGGGAAAACTCACACAAAGACGCCAAATTACTTGCATCAATGTCAATGACCTACGCCTGTGGTTGTCCTCACGCAAGGCCATGGCGCGCAAAGATCGCCTCGATACGGGCGACATCTGCCGGGTTGTTGAGCTCCCAGAACTCCTGCCCCCGGGCTTCGACCTCTACGCAGAGCACGTCGCGCCCCTGTTCGAGGAAGCGCAGCTGCTCGAGGCCCTCGAGGGTCTCCAGCGGGCCAACTGGCCAGGTCGGATACTCGGCAAGGGCCGCCGGACGATAGGCGTAGACGCCAACGTGGTGGAAGACCGGCGTGGCATCGTCATCGTCATAGGTCTGGCCGGTATAGGGGATCACTTCCTTGGAGAAATAGAGCCCCCGGTTCCCCTCGCCGAAGACCGCCGTGGTCCCCCCAACACGGCCGGCGCGCCGATCCTCCAGAAAGCCATTCAGCGCCCGCCCGTCACAGCGCAGGACAGGCGTCGCGATGTCGGCCGTTGCATTGGCCTTCATCGCCGCGACAAGGTCCTCGACAAACCACGCAGGCGTCAGCGGCGCGTCACCCTGCAGATTTACGACGATGTCGTAGCTACCGCCCAGCTTGGCATGGGCTTCCGCCACGCGTTCGGTCCCGTTTGCCGCCTCGGTCGAGGTCATCACGACTTCCGCGCCCAGCGACTGACCGGCCTCCTCGATCCGCGAGTCATCGGTGGCAATCACCACCCGATCTGTCCCCTTCACAGCCAGCGCCGCGCGCCAGGACCGCTCCAGCAGCGTCCGCGCCTCACCTGTCGCGCCTTTCAACGCCACAAGCGGCTTGCCCGGGTAACGCGACGACGCGTAGCGCGCAGGGATAACGATCAGCGTCTTCATGCAGACTTAAGCTCCACCCCCGGCGCGTAGGCGATGAAGAAGGGGTTGGCGTAGTCTTCTTTGCCGTAGGTTAGCGGCGTCAGATCATCAAAGCGCACCACGTGCCCACCCGCGCCGGAGAGCACGGCATGGGCAGCGGCCGTATCCCATTCCATCGTGCGCCCGAGGCGGGGGTAGAGATCAGCCTCTCCGCTCGCGATGAGGCAGAATTTGAGGGAGGAACCGGCAGCCTTCGACTCCGCCACATCGTATTTCCCGATGTAGTCCTCCAACTCCGGAGAGCGGTGCGATTTAGACGCCACCAC
>JBCBFV010000240.1:0-3768 GCA_038527425.1 Pseudomonadota bacterium | reverse complement strand
CGCCGACGCGGAGACGTTGGTGCGCCGCCTTGTCGGTCGCGGGCGCGAGACCGCTGACCAGATTGAACTGCGTTTGGCGGAGGCTGCGAAAGAACTGCCGATCGGCATGGACATTCGCCACCTCTCAAACGACGGCCCCCTGTCCGAAACCATCGCCCGCGCGGCGGTGGTGCTTGGCCCATATGGCCCGCATGGCGGGGTGTCCCAGACCGAAAACCTCATCAGCCAGCCCAACGGCGGAGAAACACCATGAACGTAGAGCGACCCACCGACCTCGCCGACGCCGCCGCTGTTCTGGCGGGGGAGGATCTGTGCTTGGCCAACGCCCGGCTGATCTTGGGCGATCAAGTCACACGAGGCGCGGTGACGATCGAGGCTGGTGTCATCACTGAAATCACCGATGGCGGTCACGTGCCAAGCGGCGCGATTGATTGCCGAGGAGACCTCGTGATGCCGGGGCTCGTCGAGCTCCATACAGACAACGTCGAGCGGCACATTGAACCGCGACCTGACGTGGACTGGCCCCATTTGCCAGCGCTCATTGCTCATGATGCCGAGCTTGCGAGCACAGGGATCACGACGGTCTTCGATGCCATGCGTGTGGGCTCGATCCACAGCGCAGGCAAAGCGAGGTACGTCGACTACGCGCGCACATTGGCGAACGAGCTTCTCGCGGCGCGCGCAGATGGTGTCTTCAAAATTAGCCACTTCCTGCATCTGAGGGCCGAGATTTGCTCGGAGACGCTATTGCAAGAACTCAGCGCTTTCGGATCCGAGGATCGGATCGGGATCGTGAGCCTGATGGACCACACGCCGGGCCAGCGACAGTTCCGCGATCTTACAGCGCTCAAGACTTATGTCGCCAAGAAGCGCGGCATGACGGATGCCGAATTTGAGGTGCACGTTCAGAACCTCCTGGGGCTCCAGGAACGCTTCGGGAAAAAGCACGAGGCCGGCGCGGTCACGGAAGCCCACCGTCTAGGTGCAGTCTTAGCCAGTCACGACGACACCACGTCCGAACACGTGGCCAAGTCTGCGAGTTATGGTGCTGGGTTTGCCGAGTTTCCTACGACTGTCGAAGCCGCCCAAGCGTGCCGCGAACATGGGATCGCGGTCATGATGGGCGCACCTAATCTCATTCGAGGCGGGTCACATTCGGGCAACGTTGCCGCCGCAGATTTGGCCGAACGAAACCTGCTCGACATCTTGTCATCGGACTATGTGCCGTCCGCACTTCTGGCGGCGGCCTTTAGACTTGCTGATCTTTGGCAAGATCTGCCGCGAGCCATCGCAACGGTCACTGAAAACCCAGCAACCGCTGCTCAGCTTTCAGATCGGGGCACATTGGCCGTCGGCAAACGCGGGGATGTGCTTCGCGTGCGTGACATGAAAAAGGCGCCCATCCTAGCGGGCGTTTGGAGCCAAGGCCGGCAGGTATCCTAGGGCAGGGTGCGTTTGCTGCTCGTTGTAGGCGTTATTGGCGCGAGCGCTCTAGCGCTTTGGCAGCTGTGAGGCGCGCAGCCAGGCCAGAATCGATTCTCGCGGAGCGCCGAAATACCGTGTCGATGCCGAGTCTTCGACCGGATGTTTTCGCGGATCCCACACCGCAGGCCGTGCTTTTTCAGTTGAAACGACCCAAATTGACTCCACCGATCCCACGGAATCTGTCTCTGCAATGTATTGCATGAGCGACTGTCACCCCCCTTGTGCAGCGCGGACCCTCAAAGCCTAGCCACGGTCCCGCACTCCGCCAAACAGTTTTTTAGGTGCCGCGGCTCGCGAGCGGCCCAAAAGCCCGCCACGCGTCGATCGCGTCAGCATTGGCCCAAGGAATTAGCAGAACCAGAATATTGCGGTAGTGTGGGGTCACCGCGGTAGCCTCACGTGCCAGCCGAGCAGGAAACGGGGGAGAAAACGATGTCGAAGATCACACCTAAAGAAGACGGACCGCTGATCGTACAAGGTGTACCAGTCCTGCGGCAGCGCGGCGGAGATATCGAAGCCGAGAAGCCGGTCTATGCGCTGTGTCGCTGTGGTGAATCGAAGAACAAGCCGTATTGCGACGGGGCGCATATGAAGGCTGGTTTCACCTCTGACAACGGCGACGCCAAGATCCGGAATACCCCGGTGTCGTACTCAGGCGAGGTGGAGGGTAAGCCTGTTACCATCTCTTACACGCCGGTCCTTTGTGGGCACATCGCGGCGTGTCAGGCGCTCCACAAGCAGGTCTTCGATCCTGCGCAAAGACCCTGGATCCAGCCGGAAAAAGGCACGTTGGACGGAATCTTGTCGGTGGTGAAGGCATGCCCATCCGGGGCGCTGCGGGTGTCGGTCGATGGCGAGGCCGAGCATCACATCGACAGCGATGCCACCTCCATCCGGATCAACAAGAACGGGCCATACGTGGTCAAAAACGTGGAGATCGAGGCGGAGTTCAACGGCGCAGGCGCCAGCGAACAGGAATACATTCTGTGTCGCTGTGGCCAGTCCAAGAACAAGCCCTTCTGCGACGGCACCCATCATGATGTGAAGTGGTCAGACGGAGCGAGCTGACGCGCTTACAGCGCAGCTTCGCTCACCTCCTCGCGTAAGAAACCGGCGGCGACGGCGGCTGCGGCGACCATGGCGGTCGCCGTGCCCAGCATGAGCGGGAGCCCACCCACCTGGTAGGTCAGGCCCGAGAGCACCGTGCCAAGCAGGCGTCCGCCCGCGTTGGCCATGTAGTAAAAGCCCACGTCCATCGTGACCCGCTCTGCCTTCGTGAAGGACAAGATCAGGTAGGAATGAAGTGCCGAATTCACCGCGAAGATCGCACCGAAGGCGAGCAGCCCGGCCACCAAGACTACGGTGAGCCATCCCTGAGGGCCATTGGCCGCCATGGCCGCGAGGGTCAGCGCCGCGGGAACTGCGGCAAGCGACCATGCCCATCCTCGTGCCACGCCCACCAGCTCACTCTCTGGTCGGGTTTTCGCACGCAAGAGGCGCGGGGCCGAGGCTTGGACGAACCCGTAGAGGATCACCCAAACGGCCATGAACGCGCCGATCATGAAAAAGGCCGAGCGGTTCCCAGCGACCGTGCCGTCCGACAAGACCGCATAGAAGTAGATCGGGATACCCACCACAAACCACACGTCACGCGCGCCAAAGAGGAAGACGCGGGCCGCCGAGAGCCAGTTCACGTTTGAGGACTTTGAGAAGACCTCCGAGAATTTCGCTCCTTTGCGGCCTTTGGGCAGGCCGGGCGGCATAGCGATGAGGACCGCAAGCAAGATCAGAGCGAGGATCGCGGCCATGCCAAGCACGGCCCCGGTGAACCCAACCGTCGCAAGGAGGGCCGCGCCCAGCAGGAAGCCGAGGCCCTTCACCGCGTTCTTCGATCCCGTCAGCAGTGCCACCCAGCGGAAAAGACCGCCGTCCTCGGCAGGGGCCAGCAGCTTGACGGCGGACTTAGAGGACATCTTTGCGAGGTCCTTTGCCACGCCGCTTGCGCCCTGCACGAGCATCACAAAGGCGACTGAGGCGCCGATGGCCCATGAAGGATCAAGCTGGGTCAGCGCCAAAAGGGCCAGAACCTGGATGCCCAAGCCCGCATAGAGCGTCGACGTCAGCCCAAAACGCGCGGCAATCCAACCTGCGCAGAGGTTCGTGACCATGCCCGCTATCTCGTAGAGGACGAAGAGGTAGGCGAGCTGGACCGGGCTAAAGCCCAGCGTATGGAAGTGCAAAAGCACCAGCATCCGCAGCGCGCCGTCTGTCAGCATGAAGGCC
>JBCBFV010000239.1:0-3770 GCA_038527425.1 Pseudomonadota bacterium | reverse complement strand
GCGCGTGATTTCCAGTGCGGCGCCTGTGCCAGCAGCCGCGATAAAGCCGCCACCAATCAGCGCGAGAGTTTTGCGTCGGGAGAGTTTCATGTCGGGTGTCCTCTGCGAGTCGGATATATGTTCGATGTCGAACTATATGGTTCGATATCGAACATTCGTCAACAGCTTTCTTGCACCACGCCGGAGCCATTGCTACGCCCTAGGCAAAAGAGAGGTCTGCAGATGCTCCCCACCCCGCCGATTACGAACATTTACGATCTCAAGAAGATCTACCGGCGGCGTGTGCCCAAGATGTTTTACGACTATTGCGAGAGCGGATCGTGGACAGAGCAGACCTTCCGCGAGAACGTCAGCGACTTTGAAGAGATCAAGCTGCGCCAGCGGATTGCGGTGGACATGACGGGCCGTACGACCGCGACGCAGATGGTGGGCCAGGACGTGGCCATGCCGGTGGCTTTGGCGCCGGTGGGCCTCACCGGCATGCAGCACGCCGATGGCGAGATCCTCGCCGCCCGGGCCGCTGGCAAGTTCGGTGTGCCCTTCACGCTGTCCACCATGTCGATCTGTTCGATCGAGGATGTGGCCGAGAACACGGAGAAGCCCTTCTGGTTTCAGGTCTACACGCTCAAAGACGATGACTTCATGAAGCGCCTCTTTGCGCGGGCGAAGGACGCCAAGTGCTCCGCCCTCGTGATCACGGTGGACCTTCAGATCATGGGTCAGCGTCATAAGGACATCAAAAACGGCCTCTCCGCCCCGCCAAAACTCACCCCGAAGAGCATTGCCAACATGGCGACGAAGGTGGGCTGGGGTATGGAGATGTTGCAAACGAAGCGCCGCTTCTTTGGCAACATCGTGGGCCACGCAAAGGGTGTCACTGACCCCTCCTCGCTCAGCTCCTGGACGGCAGAGGCCTTTGACCATTCCCTCGATTGGGAGCGGATCAAGGAGCTGCGCAGCTGGTGGGACGGCCCGGTGATCCTGAAAGGCATCCTCGATGAGGACGATGCCCGCATGGCGGCGAACGTGGGCGCAGACGCGATCGTCGTCTCCAACCACGGTGGGCGGCAGCTCGATGGCGCGCTGAGCTCCATTCGCATGCTCCCACGCATCATGGACGCGGTGGGCGACAAGATCGAAGTGCATCTCGATAGCGGCATACGGTCGGGCCAGGACGTGCTGAAGGCGCTGGCGCTCGGCGCGAAAGGCACCATGATCGGGCGCGCCTTTATCTATGGGCTCGGCGCCCGGGGCGAGGCTGGCGTGACCGACGCGCTCAATGTCATCCACAAGGAGCTCGACACCACGATGGCGCTCTGCGGCAAGCGGGATGTCAACGATCTGGGCCGCGACGTGCTGATGCTGCCCAAGGATTTCGATCACCGCTGGCAGATGGCCTGATGCTGATCTTTCACGAGGCACGGCTGGTTGTTTTCTCCGTGCCTCGTACAGGCTCGACCTCTCTGCATAAGGCGCTCAGGCCCTTTGCGGATATCGAGTTTTCCAACCCGCCAACCAAAAAGCACATGAACGTGCGCCGTTTTGAGGCATGGGCCGCAGAGAAGCGCCCGCGCCTGCTAGGCTATCGGCGTGCGGCGGTGATGCGCGATCCCTTGGCACGTCTGGCTTCCTGGTATGCCTACCGCCAGCGCGATGCGGTGGCCGACGAGCCCACCAGCACGCGTGGCATGACGTTTGAAGAGTTCATCACGCTGGCGCTCACAGAAACGCCGCCGCCACCCGCAGCGGTGGGCAACCAGCACTTCTTCCTGACCCGCAAAGGCGGCGCGCTCGGGGTGGATGATATCTTCTGCATCGAACGTTCAGACGTGATGATGGCCTACTTCGAAGACATCTTTGGCAAGCTTGAGCTGCCACATCACAATGGCTCCCCCGCTGTGGAGATTGATCTGAGCGAGGCAATGGAAGGGCGGCTCCGTGCTGAGCGCGCGCCGGAGTTCAAGCTGTTTGACCGCGTGGCCGGTGCCGGTCGCCTCAGCGTGACGCGCGAAGCTTGAAGACGAGGTAGATCGTCGTCAGCACACCGATCCCAACGACGGTGTAGGAGATGCGGAGCGAATAGAGCTCCGAGATACCGCCCATCAGGACTGGTGCGATGAAGAAGCCCGAAAAGCCCATCACAGCGACCTTGGCGATCGCCTCGGTCCGATGCCGCGCGGGCACCATGCGCCCCACCAGCGCGAGCCCCAGAGGCCCGATCACCGAAACGCCGAGGCCCAGCGTGCCAAAGCCCACATAAGCCCACAGCGGCGTCGGCGCCCAAGCCGCGATGAGCGCGCCCACGGAGGTCATGAGCGTGGCCCAGATGATGACCGCCCCGTCATCAAAGCGATCCGACAGCCCCTGCCCGCCGATCCGGCCAATGGCCATGGTGACGCCAAGCATCACGGGGCCGAAAGCACCAGCGAGGGGGTCACCGCCCAACGTTCGTTCCACATGGAGCGCCGACCATGTCTCGACGGTGCCTTCAGTCAGGAAGGCGGCCAGAACGATCAAGCCGCACAGGATCACGATCCCCCACGGCATCCCTGCGGCTTCTGTCGTTTCATCTTCTGCGGGCGAAGGCTCGGTCCGGAGGTATGACACCATGATCAGCCCGCTGACGGCAGCAATCGCTAGCGCGACCACCGGCGGCTGGCCCGCGTCCCGCAAGAAGCCTGTCATCAGCGCCGAGACCGCGTATCCCACGGAGAAGAGCCCGTGGCTCACGTTCATCAGCGTCCGCTTATGTTTGGCCTCAAGATCGCTCACGCGGGCGTTCATGATCACATCAGTGAGGCCCGAGGTGATCCCCAAAAGAACGATCCCGCAGGCGAAGGCCACGGGCGTGGGCGCAAGCCCCGGGATCACGAAGCAGCACGCAAAGGCCGCCGTCACCGCCTGCAGCGCGCGATCCGCCAGCCATCCATCAATGCGCGGCGCGAGCCACATGGCGGTGACCAGTCCGATCGGATTGCCCAGCAACAGAAGGCCAAAGACGAAATCATTGACGCCCAGCCCATCCTTGATGTCTGGCACCGCGGCGGCAAAAGCTCCCCAGAATGTGCCCAGCACGAAGAAGGCCACAGCGGGCACTCGAGCGAGGTAGAGGGCAGACAAAATGCGCATGAATTCCCGGTTTCCACTCCAAAGTCCTCAAAGCAAGTCCCAAAGCTGAACCACTGTGCATTGCCGGATGGGAGGTTGGCCCCTAACCTCCTGATATGCGACGCAACATCGCCCTCTATCCGTGGTTCAAATTCTGCCAGCATCTGATCTTTTGGCAGGCCGTTTGGTTCCTTTATCTTCAGTCGGAACTGACCGCGGCGGAGGCGATCCTCCTCTATGCTCTCTACGAGCTAGCGACGACAGTGCTTGAGGTGCCCTCAGGCTATGCCTCCGACAGGCTAGGGCGTCGCGTAACGCTGATTGCGGCGACGGCCTGCGGTGTGGGCGCAGCATCGCTTCAGATTGTGGGCGGGACCTTCGCGGTCTTTGCGGTGGCGCAGGTGCTGCTTGGCGGATTTCAGGCCTTCACGTCGGGCACCGACAGCGCGTTCCTTTACGAAAGCCTCGCTGCAGAGGACCGCGAGGACGAAATTGAGGCGCAAGAGCTCCGCGCATGGCGTTTTGGCTTTATCGCCTTGGCGCTTTCAGCCTTTACGGGTGGGCTCCTCGCGCGGGCTGACTTCGTCTACGTGTATTTCGGCACGGCGCTGGCGTTCTTCGTTGGCATGATGCTCGCCTTGCAATTCAAAGAGCCACCTCAC
>JBCBFV010000238.1:0-3785 GCA_038527425.1 Pseudomonadota bacterium | reverse complement strand
CAAGCCGAACGCAGCATCGGTCAAATTAGGCTCAAACCAGCCCTTCGCTGCGCGCGCGTGCTAAATGCACATCCGTCTGGCATCGGAGGTCGGCTTTGCGCACAGAAGGGACATTGATTGAGCCTGTCACTTCGCCTTGAAGTCGCATCACACGTGAAGACTGGTCGTATTTGAGCGGCGGAAAATGACCGCGAGTTAGCCACGCCGCTTCGATTTTTTCAGCTCCGCCAGCAATCTTTCGCGGCGGGCTGCCAATTCGGCCTCGGGGCGTTAGGCAGGGCGTCTTCCACAAAGTCCATATTGCGGGCGGCGTAAGAAGCCTTAGTGGCGGCTAGCCCCTTGTTCGTCCGCTATCGAACGCAAATCATGCGGTGACCCAAGTGGTGATCCAGCTGGGAAAAACAACTAAAAATCGTTTATTTTCAGTATACTACGCGGATTCTTGGTACCCAAGGCCGGACTCGAACCGGCACGGTATCACTACCGGCGGATTTTGAATCCGCTGCGTCTACCATTCCGCCACTTGGGCACGGGCTCTCGGGTAGACCTCGCTGACGAGAGGGTCAAGCCCAAGTGACCGCCTCACCGTCAGCCGGGGAACATTATCCCGACCAGCCAGAGCGTGATGGCCGGGAAGCTGACTAAGATCACAACGCGCACGAGGTCGGAGGCCACAAACGGCGTCACACCCGCGTAGGTGCGCACCATGGGGATGTCCTTGGCCATGGAGTTGATGATGAAGAGGTTCATACCCACGGGCGGGGTGATGAGGCCGACTTCTACGACGATGAGCGCGAGGATGCCGAACCAGATCGCCGTCTCCTCCGGCGTCATCCCGAAATCGAGCACGGTGACGATCGGGAAGAAGATCGGGATCGTCAGCAGGATCATGGAGAGCGAGTCCATCACGCAACCGAAGATCAGATAGGCTACGAGCATGGCCATGAGCACCGTGTAGGGTCCGAAGCCCTGGGTCGACACCCATTCGGCCAGCGACTGCGGCGCTTGAGTGATGGCGAGGAAAGAATTGAAAAGCGCAGCACCAAAGACGATGAGGAAGATCATCGCGGTGGCCTGCGCAGTGGCAAGGATCGAGTCCTTGATGCCTGCCCAGTCGAGCTCCCGCGTGTAGAGGCCGTAGAGCATGGTGAGGACGGCGCCGACGGCAGCCCCCTCGGTCGGTGTGAAGAGCGCGTCTGGCCCTGGGTTCGACCAATCCCAATCGCCCGCGATGCCGTACATGACGATCACGAAGATGAAGATCACCGGGAAGGTAGAGATGAAGCTCTTGGCGCGTTCAGCGTAGGGGACGCGTTCTGCGACCGTCCCTGCCCCCGGGCGCACGCGTACATAGATCGCCACAGTGAGCATATAGCCGATGGCCGCGAGGATGCCCGGCAGCAGCGCTGCCACGAACATCTTCACGATATTCTGCTCAGTCAGGATCGCGTAGATCACGAGGATGATCGACGGTGGGATCAGAATGCCCAGCGTTCCGCCCGCTGCGAGCACGCCGGTGCTGAGAGCATCCGAGTAACCGCGCTTGCGCATCTCGGGGAGTGCCACCTGCCCCATGGTCGAGGCGGTCGCCAGCGAGGACCCACAGACCGCACCAAAGCCCGCACAAGCGCCCACCGCAGCCATGGCCACCCCGCCCTTACGGTGCCCCAGCCAGTCCTGCGCGGCCTTGAAGAGCGCGCTCGACATGCCCGATTTCGTCGCAAACTGCCCCATCAGCAAAAAGAGCGGCACGATGGAAAGCGAGTAGCTCGAGAACGTGTCAAAGGTCAGCGTCTTCATCTGCGCGAGCGGTGCGGTGGGCGAGCCCCGCACGATCCAAACGCCAATGAAGCCCGTCAGCGCCATGGCCACCGCAATCGGCACCCGCGCAAAGATGGCCAACAGCATCAGGCCAAAGCCTGCCAGCGCCAGTTCAATCCCGCTCACTGCGCTTCACCTCGTGCAAATCGGTTCCAGCTGCGCCAGACCGTGTAGGCCGCGACGATGAAGAAGACGACGGCGCCAATCAGCGCCAGCCCATAGACATTCCAAACGGGGATCTCGAGCTCGTAGGTCGTCTCTGGAAAGAAGGGTTTGTAGCCCATGGAAAGACGGTCGCGCCACGGGTCGGAGAAGAAAGGAAACTTCTCCCCAAAGCCCAGATAAAAGCGCCACATCACGACATAGGCGAGGATGGCGATCAGGATGTCGCCGATGAGAGCCGTGAGCGCCCGTCCCCGCGCTGGAAGTGCGTTTGTGAAGATGTCGACGGTCACGTGCCCACGGTTCAGTTGGCACCACGGCAGGAACGCGAAGACGGCGATGCCGACGCCCGCCTCAACAAGTTCATAGTCCCCCGGGATCGACCGGATCGGCCCCGTGTTAATCCAGCGGCCAAAGATCGAAACCATCGTCATGAAGGCCAAAGCAACGAGAATCGCCCCGCCCACATAGGCCAGGATGCGCGCCAAGGCTTCTACGCCCACGCCTACGCGAGCCTCTGCATTTGCGGCAATCTGCACCCTAGCCTCCCAACACCGGTGGAGAGGCGTTTAGCGCGGCGATATCCATCCCTGCAATGGCCTTATAGCCATCCGCGAAACTCTGTCGTTCGGCGAGGGGCATGACGTCTTCGATGTCGTCAAATCCGTGCGGCGCCCGCTCGGCTACGATGTCGAGGATCTTGTCCGGCCCATCGCCCCGATTGGCGAGCACGAGGGCGTTCATCTTCTCGCGGCGTTCGTTCTCGTAGACTTCGAGAGCGGCCTCGGTCGCCCCATGATCTCGGATCGCGCGGGCCAGATGGCGGGCGTCCAAAATACACTGCGAGGCGCCGTTTGAGCCGATGGGATACATCGCATGTGCCGCGTCTCCCATGAGCGCCACGGGGCCCTCCCGCCAGCTCGGCAGCGGGTCGCGGTCCACCATCGGGTATTCATAGATCTGCTCGGCGTCGCGGATTACCTGCGGGATATCGAGCCAGTTGAAGGACCAACCGTCAAAAGCTGGAAGAAAGTCCTCGAGCGTGCCTTGCCGGTTCCAGTCCTGCTGCCGCCAATCATAGCCCTCTGGCATGGTGAGATCGGCGATCCAGTTCAGGACGCTGCCGCCCTCCCCATCATCGGCAATCGGGTAGCAGACGAATTTCACATCCTTGCGGCCCGCCATGGCCACCGTGCGCCCGGTGCAGAAGCGCGGCCCGCGCGTGATCCCGCGCCACATCATCGTGCCACCCCAATGCGCAGGCCCCTCGCCGGGGACCATCGCCTGCCTGAGCGTGGAATGCCGTCACAGGCGATAAGCAGATCACCTTCAGCCGTTCCAAGCGCCGCGCCCGTTTTGCGATCGCTCAGATGTGCCGTCACCGAACCTTCCCAGCCCGACACCATGGTACCCGTGGTCACCGCCTCCGGCCCTGCTCTCTCGATCAACGTATCGTAGAGCAGCATCAGCAGCTTGCCGCGGTTTAGCGAGAACTGCGGCCACCCATAGCCCGCCGCTGAGCCCCGAGGTTCAGCCCAGATCAGCTGCCCTTGCGCGCTGAAGTAAGCCACCTCTTCCGTGCGCAAACCGATCTGATCCAGCCCGCTCTCGAGCCCCATTTCAAAAAGCTCCCGGGCAGCATGGGGCTTTCGCTCCACGCGCTGGGCGTGCCGTTTCGCGTGTTTGAGGCAGTGCGCGAGGTCAAACCGCTGGGCGTGGGGATCAACTTGCAGCCCCATGCTGCCCGGGAGCTTTTTGAAATGGGGCTCGAGAGCGGGCTGGATCAGATCGGTTTGCGCACG